>NZ_JAYGHM010000002.1:206958-218610 GCF_034931125.1 Rivularia sp. UHCC 0363
TCAATTTCCAATGAGGAATTATCCTATTTCTTCTATAGGGGGGTACAATAAATGCCGATTGTCTTCCCATCATTAAGAAAATGTCATGATTTCGAGTAACGACTTTCGATCTGGTGTCTCGATTGTATTAGATGGTTCGGTATGGCGAGTGGTAGAGTTCCTCCACGTTAAGCCAGGTAAAGGTTCTGCTTTTGTGCGGACGAAACTAAAAAGTGTTACGAGTGGTAATACTGTAGAAAAAACGTTCCGAGCTGGAGAAACGGTACCTCAAGCTACTTTGGAAAAAAGTAGTATGCAGCATACCTATAAAGAAGGTGATGATTTCGTCTTTATGGATATGGAAACTTATGAAGAAAGCCGTTTAACTTCTGCACAAATTGGCGATCGCGTTAAATACCTTTCTGAAGGGATGGAAGTTAATGTGGTTCGCTGGAATGAGCAAGTACTAGAGGTCGAATTACCCAATTCTGTAGTCCTAGAAATTGTGGAAACTGACCCCGGTGTAAAAGGTGATACCGCTACAGGTGGTACTAAACCCGCAACACTCGAAACTGGAGCAACTATTATGGTTCCTTTGTTTATTTCTCAAGGAGAACGTATCCGTATCGATACCCGTGACGATAAGTATATGGGTAGAGAATAACTACAACTTCAATTTATTTTTGGGAAAAACCATCTTGTCATCTTACTGCGGGGGGATATTTATCCCTACCGTTTTCAGAAAAGCTCATATATCGATTGATTATCTATAAACTGATTCTATGAGGACATTTTTACTGTGTCATTAGACTTTAACGAAATCCGCCAACTTTTAGCGACTATCGCACAAACGGATATTTCAGAAGTAAATATTAAAAGCGAAAATTTTGAATTAACGGTACGCAGGGGTGTTAGTTATCCGCATCAAATCGCATCAGAAGCAGTTGCAGTACCATCCGTTCCAATTAGCATTCCCGCTCCCGAAGTGTCGCTGACAGTAGAAAATCCAAGTCGCAGCAGTTCAGATAGTGGCAATGGAGGACAAAGTAATGCGACCTCTACGGCGAAAGATTCCAAATTAATAGAAATTTATTCACCGATGGTAGGAACCTTTTACCGCGCTCCTGCACCAGGAGAAGCGACATTTGTAGAAGTAGGCGATCGCATTCGTCGCGGTGATACGGTATGTATCATTGAAGCGATGAAATTAATGAACGAAATTGAAGCGGAATTATCAGGTAAAGTCATGGAAATTTTGGTAGAAAATGGTTCTCCCGTCGAATATGGTCAAGCTTTAATGCGAATAAACCCCGATTAAGTATTAATCTATATAACGAATGTGTAATTGTAAAAAAAGTTAGTGACCTTAGCGGCGGGTTAATTCTGATGAAACAAACGTTGCCTATACCATCAGATGTGGTGCAACAAATAGCTGAATACTTTAGTCTGTTGAGCGAACCGATGCGCTTACGGTTATTGCATCTACTTCGATACGAAGAAAAATGCGTCCAAGAACTCGTAGAAGCAACCCATACTTCTCAGGCAAATGTATCAAAACACCTCAAGGTAATGTGGCAAGCGGGAATTCTCAGCCGCCGCAGTGAAGGAACTTGTGCCTACTATCGTGTGGAAGACCAGATGATTTTCGATTTGTGTAACCAAGTTTGCGAACGTCTGGCCAGCAGGTTAGAACAACAAGCCCGCAGTTTTCGGGTTTTAAACGGTAGATGATCCGATTTTGGATTTTAGATTTTGGATTTTGGATTCTAGATTCTAAAAATCATTAAACCCCCGGATTTATTTACAATCTCAGGGGTTTAAAAATAATTGAATGGGGAATGGGTAATGGGTAATGGGGAATTGGTAATGGGTAATGGGTAATGGGAATTGGGAAAATAGCAAATACTAATAAATAAATTCAAACAAATTCAAATAAGAAGATTAATCGACAAAAGTAAAAAAACAATCAGCTTGAGATAAAAACAAATAGACCAGTCTGGAGGGGGTTTGGGGGACGCAGCCGTCCTCCCAATCGGGGGTTTGGGGGAGAATCCCCCAATTCCTTGGTTCAGATACGATTAATAACAGAAAATCCTTTTAACGCTTAATTAAAGCTCAAAGTTTTTCTTGTAATTATCGCGAGTGAGCGGCTGTTGCAACTCTAACCCTTCACCACCAAGCACTTCAATTTGTTTACCATTCAAGTCAAGGTAAACTTTAGCATTCGGATTTAAAGCTGTAGCAGTATAAACAACTTGTCCTACCCGACCAATCATGGAAGCGCTACCACCACCAAATTGAAAATCTTCCGATAAATTAACTCGAACTTCGTCCCCTTCAGCTTTAACACCTAACAATTTGGTTGCTTGAGGTATCGTAGAAGACCCACCACTTCCTTCTGTCGGTCCCGCTAATAAACGTTGAAAAGATGCTTCTAAAAACTCCGAAGGTTTATTAATATCTGCTTGGACTTGAACGCTTTGTGGTACTAACTGGAAATTGGTACCATCTTGAGTTTCCTGAAGCCAATACACCGTAGCAGTTTTTTCCTTAGCAACTTGCGGTGTTTCTACTGGATTTGGGTTCGGTGAAACGTTTACAATTGGGGGACCGTCAGGAGTCTCGCGGGGACTATTCATCGCAAAATAACCCACAACACCAGCAACTGCTACAGCCGCAGTCGCGATCGTTGCCGCTACACCAGAAGAAATACGATTATTTTTTGGTTGCTCTTTCATATGACACCTTTTATATTGGCTAGTACCTGTACCTGTGTGAGGGGCTTGGTAGACAACACCGATCGCTCTTATAAGCTTTTCTACGCTTTGTATATAACAGTTGAATTTCCACAAAAGCCGCCGAAAGGTTTCGACGGTCTTATGACTTAATTTTAGAATTCTTACCAGAAGTCCGTCACCTTCTACAGTCACGTAAATCTAATATGAAGATTAAGGTTTTTTCTATTCCTTACACGAATTGTGGCGCAACTTGTTCCTCATTTACAGTTACTAGGGTTTCAATTGACTTAATTTGTTTAACTTTCTTTTGGTTTAGCCCCGTCTCTACCCTTATTAACAAAGATTTTTGCTCATCTTCCGAACGTAATTAAATTTCAAGCAGCAATGGGAAATCGGCAATAGATGAATTCACTCATTTAAAATGCATAAAGCATCTTTTATCTTCTGCTTTAAAGTAGATACAACTTCATCGATGGCAATTTCGTAGGATTCGCTGCTTTTGCGCTCGACAACTTCAACTTTACCGTTAGCGATCGCCCTTCCGGTGACAATCCGATAGGGAATACCGATTAGATCGGCATCTTTAAATTTAGCTCCCGCACGTTCGCTTCTATCATCTAAAAGGGTTTCAATTCCGGCTTGATTTAATTCTGCGTAAAGTTTCTCGGCTACTTCCACCTGTTGAGCGTCCTTAATATTCGGAATCGTCACAATGGCATGATAAGGGGCAATTGCTACAGACCAAACAATCCCGTCTTCGTCGTAAGATTGCTCTACAGCCGCTTGAGCCATGCGCGAAACTCCCACACCATAACAACCCATCTCTAAGGGTTTGTCTTTACCTTGTTCGGTAGTAAAAGTTGCTCCCATCGCTTTGGAATATTTGTTACCCAATTGAAAGATGTGTCCGACTTCGATACCGCGAGCCGATTTCAAGGTTTGTTCTGCATTATGACAAGCGCGATCGCCAATTCTAGCTGTACGTATATCTACTACTAATTCTGGTAATTTAAATTGTTCTCCCCAGTTAGCCCCAACTACGTGATAGCCCGATTCATTCGCACCCGTGACAAAGTTTTTTAAATCCGCTGCGGTTTTATCTACAAAGCGTAAAAACTTGGGATGAACTTCTTTAGCAGCTTTAATATAATCATCGCCAATATCCGGAGCAATATAACCTAAAGGTAAAGGTTTGGTCGCCCACTTCTCTTGTGCTTCCGGACTGGGTACTTCTAAAGAGATAATAGTATTTGCTTTATAAGTTGAAGCTAACTTAGTTAATTCGTTATATAACTTAACTTCATTCACATCTTGGTCGCCGCGAATATTTACCAAGACTAATATAGTCGTACCGTTATCGTAAACTGCTTGATAAAGCACATTTTTGACAACTTGAGTAGAAGAACAACCGAGCATTTTGCAAAGCTTCTCAATCGTCTCGGTTTTGGGAGTTTCTCGTTTTTCGTAAGTTGTAAAATTAGAAGTTTCTGCGTCAGGGGCTAAAGAAACCGCTTTTTCCACGTTAGCAGCGTAATTTCCATCATCAGTGTAGAGAACTTCATCTTCCCCAGCTTCAGCCAACACCATAAATTCCGTAGAACCTGCCCCACCAATAGCCCCAGAATCGGCTTCTACAGCGCGAAATTGCAAACCACAGCGGCGAAACATATTGCTGTAGGCTTGATACATATCTTGATAAGTTTGTTTGAGGCTTTCTTCATCGGTATGGAAAGAATAGCCATCCTTCATAATAAATTCCCTACCGCGCATTAAACCGAAGCGGGGACGAATTTCATCGCGGAACTTAGTTTGAATTTGGTAGAGATGCAGCGGTAACTGACGGTAAGAGCGAATCGTATCCCGCGCAATAGTGGTAATTACTTCCTCATGAGTCGGGCCCAAAGCTAAATTTTGTTCGCGACGGTCAATAAGCGAAAACATGATACCTTCAGCCTTAGTATAAGTATCCCAGCGTCCCGACTCCTTCCATAAATCCGCAGGCTGTAACTGAGGTAAAAGACATTCCATAGCCCCCGTCGCGTTCATTTCCTCGCGAACAATTTGGGAAATCTTTTGCAAAACCCGCCACATCAACGGGAGATAAGCGTATATACCGCTACCGATGCGACGAATATAACCAGCGCGGATTAGTAACTTATGGCTGGGGATTTCAGCATCAGCTGGATCGTCCCTAAGCGTAACGAATAGCATTTTTGACAGTCGCATAATATCTCCCCTTTGCGGATTTGCGGATTTGTAGATTTGATAATCTATATTTTGATGCACTCAGAAAATATACTCAGGAAAGAGCTTTCTTGTAAACCTAGTGTTAAGCTGTTTCACATATAATTTGCACGGGTTTGTCCATCCTAAAAAAAATTAGATTATAACTGGTTTCTAGCAGACCGGCTGAGAACCCATCTTAGAAGGCTCTGTCTTCAGGAGAGTTACCTTAGTACTCGACCACATTAATTATGCTGGGTAAAACACATGACCCCTTAAAACTTATGTGGTGAAGTTAGAGGCAGAGCCTCTCGAAATGCATTCCCAGCCTGGAGGCTGGGAACGAGGAATAACTCCTATTCCCTATTTCCTACTCCCTCTCTTTAGGAGAAAATCACTTTGTCCCTCGATATTAACCAAGCACAGCCACCCCTAGAATTTATTCCTCCAGCGTTTAACCCGACTGTTTTACGAATTACCCAGTTGTTATTACCAGCTTGGATCAAATCGCTAACCATCATTAGTCAAATTGAAGCAGAAAACGTCAAAACTTTAGTAAAATTAATTGATGAATTTCAGCAGAAAAAAATTCGTTTTTTAATCGCATTTCGCCATCCTCAAACAGAAGATCCGTTTGCTCTAACTTACTTGTTTTCCCATATCGTACCCAAAATAGCGCGACAAGAAGGAATCAAGCTCAAGTATCCCCTTCACACCCATTTTATTTACGATCGCGGAATTCCTCTATGGGCTGGTTCCTATGTTGGCTGGTTTTTCTCACGCATGGGTGGTACCCCGATATATCGAGGAAAAGCCGATTGGACGGGGTTAAAGTCGGCGCGGAGTTTGTTTGCAGACGGGCTGTTCCCAATGGCTGCGGCACCGGAAGGAGCTACAAATGGACTGAGCGAGATCGTTAGTCCTTTAGAGCCGGGAATAGCGCAATTAGGCTTTTGGTGTGCGGAAGATTTGCACAAAGCCGGACGCAGCGAACAGGTTTTTATTCTACCAGTTGGGATTAAATATAGTTATACGAATCCGCCGTGGGAAGCGATCGCCAAATTAATCAGCGAGTTGGAAGCAGCCAGCGGTATACCTATAGATGAAAACGGCTACGATCCAGCTTTACCACAAGAAATGCTTTATCCCCGGTTAATTGGTTTAGCAGCACATTTATTGTCGGTGATGGAAGATTTTTACAAACGTTTTTACCGTTATTCATCTGAATTAAATATACCAGAAACGGAAACCAGCGATGGTAATGAAGCGATAACTGCACGATTGAAAGCATTATTAGATAGTGCTTTAAAAGTTTCCGAAGATTATTTTGATTTACAGCCAAAAGGTAACTTTAATGACCGCTGTCGTCGGGTAGAACAAGCGAGTTGGAACTATATTTTTAGAGAAGATTTTAAGGATATTAAAGCATTATCAACTATTGAAAAAAGATTAGCCGATCGAGTTGCTGAAGAAGCCAATTCAAGAATGTGGCATATGCGATTGGTAGAAAGCTTTGTTGCGGTGACGGGTAAATATGTCCGGGAAAAACCCACAGCCGAAAGGTTTGCGGAAACAACTTTGTTGATATGGGATATGGTGGCTCGAATTAAAGGTAGTAATCCGTTTAAGCGTCCGAAATTAGGTAAACAAAAAGTGAGAATTACTATTGGGGAACCGCTATCAATTTCCGATCGGTTTGCGGATTATAAAGCGAGTCGTAAAGCTGCGAGAATTGTGGTTGGGGATTTTACGAGTGATTTGCAAAAAGCAATGGAAGAGTTGGTGTGAGGAAGGGATTGGAGGTTTTTAAACGCAAAGGGACGCGGAGGGATGAAAGACGTTGCAGTGCAACGTCTCTACATTGGTTATTTGTTTTTACAGAAAAATCTTAAATATAATTAACTCAAGTGTTTTTCTAACATCGTCGCAATCACTTCTGGCTGAATTTTTCGATATTCTTTTTTACCCAACTTTAAAATACAATTAGGCGAACTGCAACATTTTAAACAGCCAGTATGCTCGATCGCAACTTTGTCATAAAGTCCTCTTTCGCGCAAAATCTTTTCCAATTCTGGTAAAATATTGTTACTACCTCTTTTGCGACAACCAGGCTTTTGACAGACTAAAATTTTGGGTTTACTTTTAGCTTCACTGCTTTGTTTGGGACAGGTTTCTGTTGGTTTTATCCCATAGACTTTTAATTTAGTTTTGCCAGTAGTTAAATTTAATTTAGTAACTCCAAAAACATTAATTTGCTTTCCAGGTGCTAAAAATGAAGCCGCATATTTGCGTAAAATTTTTGGTAGTTTGAGCTTAATTTCTCCAGTCTGAGTTATTAATTGTAAGTATTTTGCTTTTTCTAACTTGTCTCCCACAAAAGCAACAAACTCACCTTTCAAATTAAATTCGGATAAAGTCCGGTAATTATCACCCATATCAATTTTAGATTTTAGATTTTGGATTTTAGATTTTGGATTAAGTAAGTGAGTCAAATTAAATATAAAATCTTACTCGGATTCCGGCTTCCCTCTCCTTAATAAGGAGAGGGATTAAGGGTGAGGTTTTATCTTATATTTAATTACGCCTATCTACTTACCAACACGGAAAGATACTTCCGCGTCAATGGATTATGAATCTTTAAAAATTAAGAATTAGGAGTTAGGAGTTAGTAGAGATTATTGATTTACTACTTAGTTCCTATTCCCTATTAATTGTTAATTGTTCACTGCTCATTCTTATGAGAGTCTTTTAGCTTCTACTGTCTTAGGTAAATCTTTTGCTTCTGGAAAATCAGAAAATTCTAATTCCCAACCGTTTGCTAAAGTTAAGATTTGACCAGATTCCCCATCAGTTTGTTTAACAACTTCTTCTTCTAAGTCTTTTTTAGCGACGTATACGACTAAAGTACCGGCACCATTTTTACGTAACATTACTTTCATTATTGTTCAACTCTTTCTATAAGTTCTAATTCTTCTTTACGACAACCTATGACAATATCCTTGTCCATAAAACGGATTGCATAAACGTAAGCTCTTTGTAAATACGTGCCTATACTTATGACATAACCAACTTCTCCGGGATTAATTAAAACTTCTCCTAATTTTTTACCCGGATAAGTACCGTCGTTTTTAATTGGGTTGAGAATTTTGACTTTATCACTAAGTTCAAAAACTGGTGGTAAATCAAGTTCTAATTCTTCTTCATCTGAGTGCATGGGAATATTTACCCTGTTGTACTAACTCCAATACTTCTTTAGTAGTCAGACTACCTTTTTTCTCCACCGACATTTGACGCACTGCTTCTAAAACAGATTGGGTTTGTTCGGAATTGAGATTAATGCCGTTTTCTTCTAACACTTGAGACAATAAGTGTCTACCAGAATGTTTTCCTACTACTAAGCGTCTTTCCCAACCGACTTCTTCGGGACTGAATGGTTCGTAAGTCATCGGGTTTTGCAGCACGCTATGAGCATGGATACCTGATTCATGAGCAAAGGTATTTTCGCCCACAATTGCTTTCCAAGGTGGTACGCTACAGCGAGATGCGGCTGCTACCAATCGAGATAAATCGAGCAATTTTGGAGTATCGATACCTACATCCAAATGATAAATGCGTTTCAAAGCCATGACAACTTCTTCTAAAGCCGCATTTCCAGCCCTTTCACCTAAACCATTTACCGTTGTGTTCACAGTTAAACATCCTGCTTCGATACCTGCAAGAGCGTTAGCTGTGGCTAAACCAAAATCATTGTGGGTGTGGATTTCTACGGGAATCGCTAATGTTTGGACTAATTTTTTGACGCGATGGTAAGTAGCGAAAGGGTCGAGGACTCCTACCGTATCGCAAAAGCGGAATCTAGAAGCACCTAGTTCTTGAGCATACAAAGCGACATCCAACAAGAAATTTTTATCGGCTCTCGAAGCATCTTCTCCACCGACAGAAACCCAGAGTCCATTGTCTAAAGCAAAGTTAATGCTGTCTCTAAGCTGTTGTAAAGTAATCCGCCATTGTCCCTGAAACTTGGTGCTAATTTGAACCCCGGAAACCGGAATGCAAATATGTACCCGCTTCAATCCACAAGCCATACTTGCCTTGATATCTGAGATTACAGCACGATTCCAAGCTAAAAGTTTTGCTCGCAAATTCAAGTTAGCAATTGCTTGTATAGCGCGAGTTTCTTCTTCACCCATCGCTGGAATACCGACTTCTATTTCATGTACTCCAACATCGTCAAGAAACCTGGCGATCGCAACTTTTTCTTGTAAATTAAAAGCAACACCCGCAGCTTGTTCGCCATCGCGCAGCGTTGTGTCATTAATTAAGACAGGTAGTTGATTCATCTCCAAAAATACCTCTATGGGATTGTTATTAACACCCCTGAATGATTATGGTCAAAACTTTAAGTAAATATTAGAATGAATCATTTTGATAAATTGTCAATTATGAAAAAACATGATTACCTTTTTCATAGCGACCCATTCATCCTTAATTATTATTACTCAATGAATCAAATACTTTTGTATGACAAAGAACCAGATTTTGGTATCAATTAATAATTTTCTTACCCGGAATATCTTGCATTTCTCTAAGTAAAATATAGCTCATGTAACTTTTCGTTAATGTCGAAAAAATTAATAGGCTAATTCCAGCAATTAAAGTAGAAAACATATAAAATAGGGGATAGGTAATTGGGGATTGGGAATTGGGCATTGCAAAATATTTACTAATTACTGATTACTAATTCATAATTATTGTTTACTGCTTTTCCAACCAATCAAAAATTCTTTCTAACTGCTCAATGTCAACCAAACCATACTTCCAAAGTAGCATTGGCAAAGGTCCTTTATCTAAAGAGCTTTTTCGCACTGCGACAGAAATATCACAACTAGTAAGTAAAAGCTCCTTTTTTAAAAAATTTATAAATTCTGTATCGCTGTGAGGTGTTAGCATCATAGAAAAAGAAACCTCTTTTATAAAAATAAGAAACACGGCTCAGTTTAACTGACAAATTTTATAGTAAATGGAAAGCTTGTTACCTACCTTTTATATCTCAGGAAACCTTAATCGATATTGTATTCCTCTGGATTATCTCTATGTAATTAACAACGTAGAGACTAAGTAGGTACAAAGTTTTTAAAGCTGCCAACATCTTTGGAGCCAATCAATTAATGATGGTCGAGATGCGGTAAATTGAATTACAGTAGAGCGAAGTAAAATCGCTGCAACCGAGTTGTTTATTTGTACCTGCAAAGAACCATCTGACAAACAAGAACAGGGAATATTTAACTCTTGTAAGCGGTGGTAGATTTGCCAGCGTTGGTAACGTGGAATCTGCACAATTTGATGTACAGCATTAGAAGCCGGTGGAGGTAACATTATTGACGTTCCTTTGTCAAAAGCTCTTTGTGGGATACATCAATATTTAAGTTTTGCAATTGATTTTCTAAGTGTTCTACCCGTTGCAGTAACGAGCAAATTGCGGTAGCCTCTAAATCCGGAAGCTTTCCATGTTCCAAGGGTGAGAGACTAACATCTTGCTTGCGAGAAACTGGACGACCCGGTATTCCTACAACCGTGCAATCTGAAGAAACATCTCGCAACACAATCGAACCCGCACCAACACGAACGCGATCGCCAATTTGGATATTACCTAAAATCGCAGCACCAGCACCGACTACAACGTTTTTGCCGATAGTAGGATGACGTTTACCCGTTTCTTTACCAGTACCACCGAGAGTTACACCTTGATAAATCAGCGTGTAGTCTCCTACGATCGCGGTTTCACCAATGACAACTCCCATCCCGTGATCTATAAACACTCCTTCACCGATTTGCGCGGCTGGGTGAATTTCAATTCCACTCAATAATCGTCCGAGATGGGAAATCAAACGGGGAATCAAATTAATGTTACAACGGTACAACCAATGGGCTAAACGATGCAAACATAAGGCGTGAAATCCAGGATAGCAGAACAAGACTTCTAGCCAGTTAGTTGCTGCTGGGTCACGCTCGAAAATAATCATCCAGTCTTTTTGTAGAAGCTTCAGGAAATTGGTTCCGGGCTGATTGACGCTGACAGAAGTGTTTGCACCATCCATGTTTTTCGCGAATTGATAATTATCTGTCGTTCCGATTGTGGCATCGGTATGTGCTTTTTCTGCTTATATCAGATGACATTATCAATGCTCGCTTTGTGAGTATCGATTGGATTTATTGAATTTTATTAAATTGTACTCATTAGCCTTGAATCTAGACTATGACTAGATTAAAAATTATTTTTGGGTGTAGGGACTGGTATTTATAGGTAATGGTTCTAGTATTTATTAGGTACAGGTTTTATGATTAATGTACTCGCTAAAAAAATCCTCTGTAGCAATAATTTGAGCCAGTTTAAACTAAAATGCTGTACTCAAAAAAAACTTAAAGCTGTACTCAAAAAGCTATATCACCAAGTTAGTAAAGTAAATTTTTGTATATGCAGTTACTAATTATTGTATTGCGAACATAGTTCAAACAAACCAGTTATTTATTTTTTTTAAAGATTCTGTTTTTATTGTTGTTAATCGCTTTATTCGCAATCTCAAATCAATATAGGAATCCGGTTTAATTCGGGGAATAACTCGTAGGGACTAGGGAGTAGGGAGTAACTCTATATATCTAATTAATTGTTAATTGCAACCAACATTGATAACCACGGTGTGAGTATAATTCG
>NZ_JAYGHM010000002.1:218700-236164 GCF_034931125.1 Rivularia sp. UHCC 0363
CCGTCTTGCTCAGACCTTAAAATTTTACTCGGTAAAGTTAATTGATGTATTGTAGAACTTTTGAAGGGAAATAATGGCAAGTAAGCCGAAATTAATCATCTACACCCAACAACGAACTGGCAGTAATTGCAGCTTGGGTTCTGTCTCGTAAATTTAGCCGATCCAAAATTCGAGTAACATGATTTTTAACGGTTTTCTCCGCAATATACAAAGCTTCGGCAATTTCACGATTGCTAGCTCCTTTAGCAATTAATTTCAAGATTTCCAGTTCTCTAGGTGTTAATTCATCCCAACCGTGAGGTGTGGATTTGGAAGCAACGGGAATTTGTCCCATAATTTTCCCCAGTCCTGGTCCTAGTTGTGTGTATCCTTTGTATACCATGCGAATAGCTTGAGCAAGTTCTTCTGAAGGTGTGTCTTTGAGCAGGTATCCCGCAGCACCATAACGTAATGCTTGAGCAACATAATCTTCATCGGCAAAAGTGGTAAGGACGAGAACTTTTGTATTGCTAAATTGCTGGCAAATTTGACGAGTAGCAGCAACACCATCCATAACTGGCATTCGGATATCCATCAACACAACATCAGGTTGTAAATTTTCGACTTGAGCGATCGCATTTTGCCCATTTTCCCCTTCTCCGACTATTTCTAAATCTGGTTCCAATTTGAGTAATGCTTTGATTCCACGACGAATTAAACTTTCATCATCAACTAGTAATAAACGAATCATATTGATTTTGGATTTTGGATTTTAGATTTTGGGTTTGTAGAGAAGCGCTATATCGTGTTTTTTTTAATTTAGCAGAAAGTTAGCAATAATTTTACATCCACCATTTATTGAAGTTTCAATATTGAGATTACCACCAACAGCAAGAGCGCGATCGCACATACTTTGCAAACCAAAACCAGTTGTATTTTGATTTATTTGAAACCCTTTACCATTATCTTGAATAATTAATGTGAGATTAGTTTTTACTTGAATAATAATTATTACTTCCGTTGCAGATGCGTGCTTACAAATATTTGTTAAAGACTCTTGAATAATTCGGTAAATAGCAACTTTGATTTCATTCTTTATCGGTAATTGTAGATTAATTTCTAAAATTGTCACAACCCCACTTGAACGTTTAAATTCTTCTACTAAATTTGCGATCGCATCTGAGAGAGATAATCCGACAAGTGGATCGACTCGCAATGCTGTAATTGATTGACGGACTTCTTGAAGAGCATTAGAACCCAATTGTTTAGCTTCTATCAGAAACTCCGTGGCTTCTTTTGGGTCAGTTTGCCATAGTTTTAAGGCAGCTTCTAAATGTAAATTGGAAACTGTTAAAGCATGACCAACAGAATCATGAATATCACGAGCAATACGATTACGCTCCTGGATTGTGGCTAATTCTTCAATTCTCAAAGCATACTCTCGAAGTTGAGCATTGGCAACAGCTAATTTTTGCCGACTTTCAAATTCTTGAATTATTGCATCGACTGCCATTTGCATAAAAACTGTACTAATTCCTAAGATTAATACAGAAGCGAATAGTATCACTCCCAATTGTTGATTAATTGCCAGAGGTTGAATCATATTCACATATTTTGCACGATGCAATTGAGTTACTAAAGCAAAAAGCACTGCAAAAACACTAATACTTGAGCGAGTTGTACCAGTAAATATAAAACAATTACGAACTATCAAAATTATATAGAGTAGAGGAACAAGTAAAATTCCTCCGACCATTGCAGCACATACAATTAAAATAAATTCAAATCCAGTATAAATAACTTTATTTATACGGTTTTGAGATGGTATTTTCCAGCCGATAATTGTAAATATCAGCAAACAAAATAAATTTAATAACGGTATTCGCGGTAAACGTGATGTCAAATTTAATTGGGACGCAAAAAGTTCACTAAAAATTACAATAGCCAGTAAAATCCACTCAAAATAAAGTAGAAACCGTAGAGGATATTTCCGATTTTGAATCAGGTGAATCATAAAACAGATTCAATCATACAACCACAACTAATCAAGATAACTTGTATGTAGCCAATATACCAGGGAAATCTATCATTGCCGAAATAGGGTATTTAGTCCCTATCAAATTGAGGACTTTAGCCTCATGTATTAGAAGTATTGCCCAGCTTATGATGTGGACATCGAAACAGCCAAGGAAACACAGAAACACAATATGAAAAGTAGACTGGTTTCAATATTAACAGGTGCAATGGTATTAATCGCAACAACCACAGTTGTCCAAGCTCAAACGACATCCCTAACCCAGATGTTTCCTGCACTATCAGGAGTTTCACTAACCCCAGAACAGCAAACCCAACTACAACAGTTAAGTCAGCTAACCCTCCCGGAAGTTGAAAATGTGCTTACAGACGAGCAAAAGTCAAAATTCCAAGCAGAATTACAAGAAGGTAAAGGGGTAAGGATTGCTCTCTTATCTGTAAATCTTTCTAGCCAACAACAACAGCAGATACGTGGTATTCTACAAACTCAAAAAGTCCAAATAAGCAAAACATTAACCCCTCAACAAAAACGTCAGGTAATGCAAAATTTTTGGTCACTTCAACAGCAAGGCAATTAATTCACTTACAATTCAACAAAAAAATCAGCCAATAAATTTAACAAAGGTAAAAATCATGAAATCTTTACTCAGTATTTCCTTCCTTGGATTAGTTCTAATCACAACTAGCTTACCCGCTTCTGCCGGACAAGTTACAGGTAAAAGAGGTAGCACTGCGAGTGGAACTGGTGCTGTAGTCCCAAATTCCCAAGGTGGTTATGTTGGTACTGGAAATGGCACAGTTATGGGTGTGAATGGTGGCAGTGCTAACGGACAGTTTAAATTTAAAACCAACGGTCAAGGGAGCGGTAGCTATAACGGTAGCGGTACAGCAACGACTAAAAACGGTAACACATATACCGGAACTACCAATGGTAGTGCTAGTTATAACCAAACCTCTGGATATAGCGGTCAAAATACGACAACTGTAAATGGTAATGCCTACAGTACAACTACTGGGAATGGTACAACCAGCGTGACTACACCTTCTGGTTCTCGCAGTTTTACAAATCCACGTAAGTAATTAGCAAATAACTGTAGAGAAGCAATCCCAGAAATAAGTGAGTTCTAAATCAAAGTTATTAATTCTGTGACATCAGTAGTAGAGATTGAGCATGAAATCCTACTGCTTTTCTTTCGTCTAAAAATATACCTACAGTAAAATTCAGGAATCAGAAGTAATAAAGACTGTATGTATGCTTTTCAGATTCATTAAGTGTACTTAATTTACCTTCAATTGGCTGTAATAGTCAGATTAAAAATAGATGAATTACGCAAATATATTTCTCAAATTCTTTCCTTTCTTTCTAATTCTGATTTTCACAGAAATACTTTTAATTGTGGTGTGGAAAAAACAAAAATATCCTTGGCAAGAAAGTTTAATTTCATTCCTAGTTGCCGTTGGACATCACATCTCACAAATGATTCCCACTGCTGGTTTCTTAATATTTGCTTGGAATCATCGGATTTTTACGATTGCTCTCAACCATTGGTGGGATGTTGCATTACTTTTTCTTGGTATAGAATTTTTCTACTACTGGTTTCATCGTGCATCCCACCGTATTCGTTGGTTTTGGGCTAGTCACGTAGTCCATCATTCACCCGAACATTTTAACCTTTCAGTAGCTTATCGTTTGGGATGGACTGGGGGAATATCTGGTAGTGCCATATTTTTTATGCCCCTAGCTTGGTTAGGATTTGAACCATTGACGATCGCGATCGCACTCTCGCTCAATCTACTTTATCAGTTCTGGATTCATACTGAGTTAATCCCCAAACTAGGTATTTTGGAATTATTTTTCAATACTCCTTCCCATCATCGAGTTCATCATGCCTCTAATTCTGCATATATTGATCGCAATTATGGAGGTGTCTTAATTATTTTTGACCGCTTGTTTGGTACTTTTACCTCTGAAAATACATCAAACCCACCAGTTTATGGATTGACTCATCCAATTAAATCTTATAATCCATTAAAAATTGCTCTACATGAATGGATGCAAATTTACAAAGATATTATTTCAACTGATTCTTGGAAAAAACGTTTTTGTTATGCATTTGCTCCCCCCGATTGGAAACCAAATCAAACCAAGCCAAAATTCTTCAAATAAGGATTTTAGATTTCTTTGAAATGAACAGTTCCTCTCGTTCTCAGCCAGAGACTAGGAAGGAGAGGAACTGTTCTAGCAGTCTCTAATATTTCAAGCGGGCAATTGCAATTAGAAGCAGACTATGGGAATATAAGACAAAATCTCAACTTATAGCCAATTATTTTCATTTACTGTAAGAGATCAAATAGCCTTAGTACCTTGCAAATAATGATTTACAGCCTAATCCTTTAATGGTTGTAAAGCAAAAATTAAGAAAACCTTATTTGCGTTTTCTGTGCAAAAAAAAGTGATATATTAGTTACAGAATTTGATATTGCGATTGGCAGCATGGCTGCGGCAAATGCAATGCTTCGTTTTTCCTTTCCTATATAGAAGCATCTGAAGCAGTATTAGAAGCGGTTTCGAGTACAGTACAGTGCTTTGTATAGCCGGAAATAAAATCGCCGAAAGTCCTTCCCAGACTTATTTACAGCCGAGTGCAGCAATACCTGTACCTTGTTACATAAATACTAGCGCCCCAGTGGAATAATACTAGTACCCCCACCCGGAAAATTTTTTAAAAAACTTCATAACCCTTTCACAGTCAGACTTAATCGTTTTGAGTGCAAAATTAATAAACCTAATAAATCTTAGCCGACGGCATTTAAAAGGCAACGAAAAAGCGACTGATATAACTTAGACATCGCCAAACACCAAGCGGGTCAAATAAAACTTCGACACGGTTGGTGAGTGGAGGGATGAGAGCACCATGCCCTGTAATATAGAAGTTGCGGCGGTCAAAGCTTGAAAAGGTATCTCGGTCATCTCAAGCGTTGACACACACCAGCCGAGAAGCCGGGATTTAAACCCCCCGATTAACCCGCCTTCCAAAACGATAGCGAGTTTTTCGGGCAAAGCGAAACCAGTCGCAACTTCGATTCTTGGCTAAAAGCAGCCGCGATGGCATCTCCCACTTGGCATAATTGTCCAGTGACTGAACGCAAAATTCAATGACATCACCGTCTACTTCATCAGGAATCTTCACCCCTTCCGAAAGCGATACAGCTACACCAGCAGAAGCGAAAAAAGGTGGTTGTGGAAGTGGTTGCGACGATAACAGCAGCCCTAACATCGAGATTGACGAAAGAACCAAAGAGCGGATTGCTAAACATCCTTGTTATAGCGAAGATGCTCATCATCATTATGCAAGAATAGTGATTGACTAAGAGTCCTATTGCTCCGTAAAATGTTCCCTATAAACGTTTTAGCTTAATCAATTGTTTAACTAAAACATTTTTTTTAGTTAACTTTTAGGGAACAAATGGAAGATATACAAAATAAGGTTTTTAGTGACTTTGAACCACCTGCAACTACTGATGGAAGTCACCTAGGGGTAATGCATCATGTAAAAGAGACTCAAAAGCATTACGACATGAAGTTTGAACAAGAATTACTCAAAGTTAATCAACGACTGAAATCTAGTAAAACTAAAGTTAGTTTGCAAGCTAAAAAAGGAGGTATACAACTTAGAGCTACACTTCCACTTAAACCAGATGATACTCATAAACAAGGTAGAGATAAAAAGCAGTACACAATAAGTCTCGGTATACCAGCTAGCTTTGATGGATTGAAAACTGCCCAAGAAGAAGCCCATGAGTTGGGAAAATTAATTGCTCGTCAAACTTTTGTTTGGACTGATAAATATTTAGGACAGCAAGCCCAAAAAAAGAACAATATTACCTTTGACGAGTTTTACAACCAGTTTGAAAAAAGATACTTTGAAACAAGAAAACGAACGATAAAAAGCGAAAATACTTTCAATGCTCAACTTCGGAACTTAAAGTATTATTTTGGCGGCAAAGAGGCTATAACCATTTCTAACTTGAGAGCAAAAATCAAAAAAATAGACTCTTCTGTCAATCGGATGTCTGCGATAAGTTTAGCTAATATTTTATGCAAAATGCTAAACATGGAAGCTAATTTTTCCGATTTAAAAATATCTTACAAGCCAAAGAAAAGGAATATCCCAAGCGATCAACAGATATCAAGTTCTATCTCATTTTTCAAAAATCATTATATTGCCATCTCTAAAATGAGTCCTAGCTATAGAGACAATTGGAGAATATATCAAACAATATATGCTTTATTAGCAATATATGGATTGCGACCCAGAGAAGTAGTTAACAATCCAGATTTAAATTGGTTAATTTCATCTGAAAATAAGTACAATACTTTTAAAGTTCATGAATCAAATAAAACTGGATACAGAGAAGTTTTCCCGTTCGTACCTGAGTGGATTGAACTTTTTGATTTAAAAAACAAGGAGAGTATTGAAAAACTTCGAGTTTTTTCTAATTCCTGGAAAACAGCTAATCAATTAAAAGATAGAGTCGCTACAATAGCTAATAATTTCAGATATAGTAAGGTTCCATTTACGCCATATGACTTGAGACACGCTTGTGCGATTAGAGCGCACTTACAAGGAGTTCCGATTAAGGCTGCTGCTAATAATTTAGGTCATAGCATACAAATGCACACTCAGGTTTATCAGCAATGGTTTAGTTTGGAAAATACACGTAAAGCTTTTGAGCAAACCTTTGAAGAAGTTAACGAAATAGATGCTTTGAAGTACGAAAATATCCGGCTAAAAGAACGTATAGCACAATTAGAAAATAAAGTTGCTAGACACAGTTTGGATCGTGCCATGCAAACCTTTTAACAAGTCATAGAAGCAGCCAGAATAAATTATAGCTGCTTTTTTATTTTTCCTTTTGTACATTTGTTTACATTATTTAGTTAGTTATATAGGTTTAGCAAACTATTAGTAAACTAATTTATAAAAGTATTTTAGTGTTTCGGCTTTTTTAGAGTATTGTAAGCATTAAAAATAGTAAACATTTAGATAACCTAGCTAACTAATGAAAGCGAAAGCACCGAGCTACAAACTTTAAAACAAGAATGTCTATTATGCAAGGATGCACGTTGCCGTTGCTCCTGGTTGTAACATACAGTGCAACTACTGTAACCGAAAATACGATTGTGCGAACGAAAGTCGTCCCGGAGTAGTTAGCGAATTACTCTCACCAGACGAAGCAGCACAAAAAGTTTTAGTGGTTGCAGGTAAAATTCCTCAGATGACAGTCTTAGGAATTGCTGGACCCGGCGACCCCTTAGCTAACCCAGAGAAGACTTTCCGTACTTTTGAGTTAATTAATTCCCAAGCACCAGACATTAAACTCTGTCTGTCAACAAACGGTCTGATGCTACCGGACTACGTAGACCGGATCAAGGAATTAAACGTTGACCATGTAACCATAACAATAAATATGGTTGATCCGGAAATCGGAGCGAAGATTTATCCTTGGGTTCACTATAAGCGCAAGCGCTATAGAGGAGTTGAAGGAGCCAGAATTCTGCATGAAAGACAGATGGAAGGTTTAGAAATGCTTCGCGAAGCCGATATTCTCTGTAAAATTAACTCTGTATTGATTCCAGGAGTTAACGACCATCATCTTCCAGAGGTAAATAAAGCTGTCCGCGAACGAGGTGCATTTATTCACAATATTATGCCCTTGATTAGCGCACCAGAACACGGTACTCACTTTGGATTGAACGGACAACGCGGTCCTACTTCCAAAGAATTGAAAGAAGTACAGGACAAATGTTCTGGTAACATGAAAATGATGCGTCATTGCCGTCAGTGTCGTGCAGATGCGGTAGGATTATTAGGAGAAGACCGTTCTCAAGAATTTTCCAAAGAGAAATTCATGGAAATGACTCCAGAATATAATTTGGAGCAGCGTCAAGAATTTCATAAAGGGATTGAAAAAGCTCAAGAAGAACTTGAAGCAGCTAAAAGAGAAATTCAAACCCTTGAATTAGAACTTACCGGACAAAAAATGCTGCTAGCAGTAGCAACCAAAGGTGGTGGTATAGTTAACCAACATTTTGGACACGCAAAAGAATTCCAAATTTACGAAGTTGACGGTAAACGAGTAGAATTCATCGGTCATCGTAAAGTAGACCATTTCTGTCAAGATGGATACGGTGAAGAAGCCACTTTAGAAAATATTATTAAAGCAATTTCTGATTGCGAAGCAGTATTAGTTTCTAAAATTGGGGACTGTCCCAAAGAAGAACTGCACAAAGCAGGAATAAAAACTGTTGAAGCTTACGACGTAATTGATAAAGTTGCTTTAGAATTTTACTTTGAAGCAATTAAGAATCCTTCTTAGATTAATAACTTTAGGTTTTAGATCTTAGGCTTTAGATTAAATCTAAAATCTGGTGCAGGAAAGTTTGGCGGGACAGAAACTGACACCGCCAAGTTTCCACAAAATCTAAAATTCCATTACCCAATGCCATTACCTCAATTAAAGAACATAAATAAAGGTGTAAAAAATGGCTTACAAAATTACTAGTAACTGTATATCCTGCGATTTGTGTAAAACCGTATGTCCCACCAATGCTATTAAAATAGTTGACGAGCGTCCGTGGATTGACCCCGAAATTTGTACAAATTGCGTTGATAGTATTTATTCAGTACCCCAATGTAAAGCAGGTTGTCCAACATTCAATGGCTGCGTGGAAATAACATCTGATTATTGGGAAAACTGGTTTGAAAATTACAAAAATGTAATATCACAAGTCACTAATAAAACAGACTACTGGCAAAATTGGTTTAACATTTATTCCCAAAAATATTCCGATCAATTACAACAAAATTCACGTCAAGCAGTGTAGAAAATATTTAGGGATGAGAAATTAAGAGTTAATAATTATCTCTCCCTTGTCCCCTCTCTCTCCTGTTGCGTAATTATGAAAAAAAAATAAAATATTCACCATTAATTCTGAAGTATTCTTAGAGATATTGAAAACAATGCAAAAAGACTGTATTTATTTAGATAATAACGCTACTACTAAAGTAGACCCACAGGTTGTAGAGGCGATGTTGCCCTACTTAAGCGAACACTACGGCAATCCTTCTAGTATGCATACCTTTGGGGGGCAAGTCGGTAAAGCGGTAAAGCAAGCCAGAGAAAATGTTGCAGCCCTTCTTGGTGCCGATCATTCAGAAATTGTCTTTAATAGTGGTGGAACGGAAGGAGATAATGCTGCTATCCGGGCTGCTCTTCAAGCACAACCTGATAAAAAACACATTATTACTACCCAGGTAGAACATCCAGCAGTACTTAATCTTTGTAAACAACTGCAAAAGCAAGGTTATAGAGTCACTTATCTTTCGGTGAATCGTCAGGGACAGCTAGATTTAAGTGAATTAGAAGAAGCATTAACTCACGAAACCGCTTTGGTAAGTGTGATGTATGCTAATAACGAAACCGGGGTAATATTTCCCATCGAAGAAGTTGGCAAACTAGCTAAAAAATATGGCGCACTCTTTCATGTCGATGGTGTCCAAGCTGTAGGCAAAATCCCCCTTAATATGAAAGACAGCACTGTCGATATGCTGACTTTATCCGGTCATAAAATGCACGCACCTAAAGGGATTGGCGCATTATACGTCCGACGCGGTGTCAGATTCCGTCCTCTGGTAATTGGTGGAGGACAAGAACGCGGCAGACGTGCCGGAACCGAAAATGTACCCGGAATCGTAGCTTTAGGTAAAGCTGCCGAACTCGAACTGCTACATTTAGAATCAGCCGGAAAAAGACAAAAAACTTTACGCGATCGCCTAGAAAAGGCTATAATAGAATCAGTTGGTGAATGTGAAATCAATGGTGGCGCAACGCAGAGATTGCCCAACACGACAAATATTGGTTTCAAATATATCGAAGGCGAAGCAATCTTATTATTACTCAACCAGCACGGGATTTGTGCATCCAGCGGTTCTGCTTGCAGTTCCGGGTCTTTAGAACCTTCCCACATTTTGCGATCAATGGGAATACCTTACACAATTTTACACGGTTCCATTCGCTTTAGTCTTTCTCGTTACAATACAGATGCCGATATTGATGCGGTTTTAGCAGTGTTACCCGCCATTGTACGCCGTCTGCGCGAACTTTCACCCTTTAAAAACGATGATGCAGCTTGGCTCAAAGACCAAGAACAAGCTTTAGCTCAACACTAGAAGTTAGGAGTTAAGAGTGAGGAGTTAAATAATTTACTATTCTCTTACTCTTATACTCACTCAAGACATACCAATTTATTATTCATAATTTATTACTCATCACTCATCACTAAATAAAGACTATGTGGGACTACACAGATAAAGTATTAGAATTCTTTTACAATCCAAAAAATCAGGGTACCTTAGAAGATAAAGGCGAGACAGGAATTAAAGTTGCTGTTGGAGAAGTCGGTAGTATTGCTTGCGGTGACGCTTTACGGCTGCACATCAAGGTAGACGAAGATACAAATAAAATCCTTGATGCTCGTTTTCAAACATTTGGTTGCACAAGTGCGATCGCATCTTCCGAAGCTCTGGTAGAATTAGTAAAGGGCAAGACTATAGATGAAGCCCTCAAGATTTCTAACAAAGAGATTGCCGATTATCTAGGCGGATTACCTCAAGAAAAGATGCATTGCTCGGTAATGGGGCAAGAAGCTTTAGAAGCAGCAATTTCTAATTATAAAGGTATTCCCCTTGCGGTTCATGACGAAGATGACGAAGGAGCTATAATCTGTACCTGCTTCGGCATTACCGAGCCTAAAATCAAGCGTATTGTTAAAGATAATAAGCTAACTACCGCAGAAGAAGTTACCAACTTTATTAAAGCCGGTGGTGGATGTGGAACTTGTTTGGCAACTATTGATGACATCATCATTGAAAACCAAAGAAATTTAGCTCATACTGCGACTACAACATCCAATAACGGTAGCACAAACGGGTCTATTAGCAATAAACCGCTGACTCCAGTGCAAAAAATAGCACTAATACAAAAAACATTAGATGAAGAAATCAGACCCATTCTGATGGCAGATGGGGGAGACGTAGAACTTTACGATGTAGATGGCGATCGCATTCGAGTCATACTTCAAGGTGCTTGCGGTTCTTGTTCTAGCAGCTTGGCAACTCTCAAAAATGCCATCGAAGCTAAATTACGCGAACGCATTTCTCCTAACGTTACAGTTGAAGAAGTTAACAATTAGTCAAAAAGCTCGTCAATAACTCATGATGAATCTAATACCAGTATTTGCTGTAGAGCGTGCGCCACCTGCGACGTTCTACAAATAAGTCACCTTCCTTATAGGAGTGACAACATCCTAACAACCACAGCACCCACTCGACAAACCAATTAATTGCAGGAGAAAACAATGACTGAAGAAAGAATCAGACAGATCGCATTCTACGGAAAAGGTGGTATTGGTAAATCCACTACATCTCAGAATACTCTTGCAGCAATGGCTGAGATGGGTAAAAGAATTATGATCGTAGGTTGCGATCCAAAGGCAGATTCCAGATGTATTGCTCAAGTAAACACACTGAATAATTTTTGTGCTTACAAATTAACTACCTCTTAAATAAGCTTTATTTTCTTTGCCTTGGCAGAATACTTTAATTTTTAAACAGATTCAAATTTAATGTAATAGCAATAATACACAACAACGGGAAAAACTTAAATTTTTTCAAAAGTATAATTAATTTATAATTTTAATTACCTATTTTGATACTAATATCTATTTTCAAAGGTTTTGAATATAACTTGATAATAACTGGGTTTTCAAGTATTAATTTTAATAATGCTTCAGTGAATCTACTTGTAAATTCTCAGTTAAAAGAGAATATTTAACTTCTATTAAGTCTAAGTAAGTTGGCGGAAATAAACTGAACTATATAACAGAATGTAAATAGCACTTGAATAGCTGATTATCATATTCGCTTACTCGCAGATAACACCTTTGGTTTTGAAGATTTACCAAACGGTGGCGACTATGACTATAACGATCTGATTGTCAAGGTTGATTTTACAGCTTAATTCTTGCACAATCGAAATCTAAAAATGTAAAGACGTAGCGATGCTGCGTCTATTTTTTTAGTTCCATAACAAATAAATTTTGTACATTTATTTATTACTTTTAAAATCAAATCATATTTTTCACAAAATCATATTTAAGTATGCTTAAAAGCTTTTTATACATTTAATAGTAAGGATGAACACTGAAAATAAAATGAATAAGCTTTATTGTTATAAATGTTGTAAATACGTATAAATCAGGATAATTATTATTCAGATTTTATCCTAATTTATGTATTTTAACAGTTTCTATAAAAACGTTGAATAACCGAACGGAAAGTTACAAATAAATATGCTCATGTCATAAAGTTAGGATAAGTAGAATCTTCGCTTTCTCTATTTGTATCAACAAATAAATGTACTTAACCATACTGTATTAGGTCTGGTGGTCATTTTATTGTGCCTGAAAAATTATCGTAATAATTAGCCTATAGTCGGATTTTGTCAAGCTCAAATTCCGTCACATTCAGTTTGCTTCAACTATTAGTCACGACCAAATTACCTGCTCGTAAAACAATCTTTCTTGGAGTAAATATTAATGACTACTGAAAGTAATAGTGCAAATTCCAATAGTGATTTTGACTTATTGAATCAAAAAGATGGTTGGTTAACTAGTCAAACAAACAATTCGCAATGCTGCTGTATAGTTTGTCAAGGAACAGCAGTAACTAGTATTTATCATCCCGACAATGGATTACCTGTCGAAAATGATTCATCAACTGCAAACGCAACAGCAACATCGACACCACCAGTTGATTTAAGTAATACGTTTAAGCTACATAGTAATCCTAATTCTAAATACACAGTATATTTAGATTTTGACGGTCATACTACCGAAAATACTTACTGGAACAATGCTTCTAGGGTTAACTCACCAAATTTCCAGAAGATTGAATCACCACAGTATAATACTGATGGTAATGCGTCTTCTCTTAGCGATACAGAAAAAGCGGAAATTCAAAGAATTTGGCAGCGAGTAGCCGAAGATTTTGCTCCTTTTGATGTCAATGTTACTACCGAATTACCCGATACTGAAGATTTAATTAATACGGGTAATGGTGATGACAGATGGGGTGTCAGAGCTGTAATAACTGATAACCTAAATTTACTTGATGATGAATTGAATGGGGAACGTCCTTCTCTTCGCGTTAACGATCAGGGCGATCCTACTGGTGGTGTTGCTCAAATCAATAGCTTTAGTCAGGAAGTCAATCCCAATTCACCTGATACACCAGCTTTTGTTTTTAACGGTGGTGAAAATCCCGCAGCTAATCTCATTAGTCATGAAGTTGGTCATACTCTAGGATTAACTCATGATGGTCCTGGTAGTGGAGGATATTACCCAGGACATGGTACTGGTGATACCAGTTGGGGAACAATCATGGGGGGAGGTTTACGTCAGAGTGTCACCCATTGGAGTAAGGGAGAATACAAAGATGCTAATAATACCGGACAAGATGATTTAGCAGTAATTACT
The DNA here is from genome assembly GCF_034931125.1 of Rivularia sp. UHCC 0363. Lineage (NCBI taxonomy): Bacteria > Bacillati > Cyanobacteriota > Cyanophyceae > Nostocales > Rivulariaceae > Rivularia > Rivularia sp. UHCC 0363. The sequence continues at coordinate 232,313 of NZ_JAYGHM010000002.1, forward strand.
ACCGGGAATGGTTTTACTTATCGGGATGATGATTATGGTAATACTAACGCTACAGCCTCAGCACTTACAACTACTAACACCACTAATGTCAGTGCTTTTGGAATCATCGAACGCAACACCGATATTGATGTCTTTTCCTTTGTAACTGGTCAAGGTAACGTTAATTTTGAAATTAACCCCAGTTCTTGGACTTACATTTCTGATGGTAACGGTGGTTATACTCGAGAGTATTTAGACTCCCGAGGTGCTAATTTAGATATTCTCGCAACACTCTATAATGCCGATGGTACTTTAATTCGAGAGTATAATCCTACCTATTCTCTGTCTGTTTCCTTCAATGAATCTTTGGATGCTGGAGAATATTACATTCATATTGATGGTACCGGAACGGGAGATCCCTTTGCTGCAACTCCTACTGGTTATACAGACTACGGTAGTTTAGGTCAATATCAAATTAGCGGTACTATTGTCACTCCTCCCACTGACTTAGTAGGTATTTCTGCAACTGATGCTAGTAAAAACGAAGGAGATAGCGGTAATACAACCTTCACCTTTACCGTTACTCGCAGTGGAGATATTACTGGAGTCACAACAGTTGATTGGGAAGTAATAGCAGCTACTACTAATTCTGCTGACGCAAATGATTTTGTCGGTGGTTTCCAAAGCGATAGAATTACCTTTGCTGCTGGTGAAACTTCTCGTGAAATTACCATTGAGATTAATGGTGATGCAGATACAGAATTAGACGAAAATTTTGTAGTTAAACTTTCTAATCTTTCTCAGGGGACTTTAGCTCCTGATGCTGCTATTGGTACGATCAAGAGCGATGATGCGGAGTTTAGCGGCAGTATTTGGGATGATATAGATAATGATGGTGTAAGAGATGCTGGAGAATTTGGTGTCGCGGGTAGAACAGTTTACATTGATGATAACCAGAATGGAGTATTAGATAGCGGGGAAAAATCTACAATTACAGATAGTAGCGGCAATTATACCTTTACGAATATCAATCCCGGAACCTATAAAGTTAATCAAGTTCTTCCTTCACCTTGGATACCAACTTTTCCTCAAGAGCTTCAGGGAAAAGAAACTTACAAACTAGATGATGGAGATAATTCAGGAGAAGGTAGAGGTTTTACAAATGGCGATACGATGATTTTTAACGCCTTTGAAACCCAAACTGGTTTAGAAAATATTAACTATATTACTCTGAATCTGTATGATAATAATCCCAAAGCAGTCTTTATTTACCAAGATAAGGATGGAGATGATACACCAGATGGCAATGAAAAACTAGTTGAAGTTGCAACTAATTTCACTGCAAATAGTGGTTTTGCTACTGTTTCTATTCCTACTACTACGGTTAACGGTACTTTCTTTGTAGGTGCCTTATACGAAGGTAATGGTACAAGCACTATATTCGTACCAGTAGATAATGACCAACCTGGAGGTAATTCCTGGAGAAGTACTACAGATAATCCAGGTGAATTTGATACCAATAACTTCACAGCCTCCAGCGCAGGCGATCGCAGCTTTTTATTACGCGCACATTCTGGTGGTATACCCCAACAAGTAACTGTCACGGGAGGTCAACAGCTTACTGGTGTAAACTTTGGTACTTACCGACCTCCATCAGGTAGTATTTCCGGTTTCAAGTGGAATGACTCAAATAAAAATGGTATCAAAGATGGAACAGAACAGGGATTAGCCAACTGGACTATTTTCCTCGATGCTAATGACAATGGTAAATTTGATTCCGGTGAAGTTACTACTACCACAGGTAGTGATGGTAACTATACATTCAGCGATGTAAATGCTGGTACTTACCATGTTGGTGAAGTACTTCAACCTGATTGGCAACCGACTTTCCCAAATCAACTACAGGGAGAAGAAAGCTATAAACATGATGATGGGGATAGTAATGGTACCACTTTTAATTCAGGAGGTGGGGATTTTGCAGTATTTAACAGTTTTGAAGCACAAAATGGTTCAGAAACTATTAACTTCATATCTATACTGCGATCGCAATATGGAAATCCCAAAGCTGTTTACATTTATCAAGATAGTAATAACAATAATCAGCTAGAAGCAAGTGAAAAATTATTTGAAGATTCTTCTCTGAATATAACTGGTGATAGTGGTTTTGCGACCATTCCTATCGATCCAACAACTGTCAGTGGTACATTCTTTGTTGGTGCTTTGTATGAAGGAGATGGTACTAATCCTACAACAGTGCTTAGAGATACAGATAATCTCGCAGGTAAATCTTGGCATCTGCTTACGGGCTCCCCTGGAACATTTAATACTAACAGCAGTATTTCTCTAACTCAGAAAATAGATCGCAATTACTTCATACGCGCTCATTCTGGCCCGATTACCCAAAAGGTGACAGTTAATACAGGAGAAGATGTAACTGATATCAACTTTGGTAATTACTCAACTTCTAATGTAGTTCCCACAGTTAGTATTACAGCAACAGATAATACAGCAACAGAAGCAGGAGACACTGCGAATTTCCGGATCACTCGTACAGGAGACACTTCCAGCGCTTTAACCGTTAACTATACAGTTAGTGGAAGCGCAACCAATGGTACTGACTATAGTAATCTTGCAGGTAGCGTTACTATCGCTGCGGGTGAAACAGATGCTGATATTACTATTACACCTACAGATGACAGTTTAGTTGAAGCAAACGAGAACGTTATTCTCACACTTACAAGCGATGCTGCTTACAACCTAGACACCAACAATACAGCAACAGCTAATATCACCGACAACGACACAGCAGGAATCACAATCACAGAATCTGGTGGTAGCACTAACGTAACAGAAAGTGGAGAAACTGATAATTATGAGGTTGTTTTAAATTCTCAACCGACATCAGATGTCACAATTACGATTAATAGTGATTCCAATACCAGCAGCAATCCCACAACTCTCACCTTCACCAATGCAAACTGGAATATTGTTCAAAGTGTCACAGTAAATGCAATTGATGATAACCAAGTAGAAGGAAATCACACTGGCAATATTACTCATACAGTTTCGAGTACAGATACTAACTACAACGGTGTAACTGTTGAAGATGTAACTGTCAATATCACCGATAACGACACAACACAAATAAGTATTGTTGCTACAAATAATGCAGCAGAACCTTCTACTAATGGCTTATTTACAGTAAGTCTTTCAAAAGCTAGTACAACGGATACAGTTGTTAGTTATACAGTTAGTGGTACTGGAAGCAGTGGAAATGATTATGTAGCTTTAAGTAACAGTGTCACAATCAAAGCTGGAGAAACAACAGCAACCATTGATGTCTCAGTTATTGATGATAACTTGATTGAGACGGATGAAACTGTAATTGTGACTTTAAGCAGTATTACTAGCGGTAATAGTAATATCAGTATTGGTAATTCCAATCAAGCTACGTTGACTATAAACAGCGACGATGTTGCAGCTACTGCACCAGTTTTAGTTAACAATACTCTGACAATTTCTGAAGGTGCTACATTTACTTTCACCAGCAGTAATTTAAGCGCAACTGATACTGATAGTGATGACGCAAACCTAATATTTACAGTTAGTAATGTCACTGGTGGTAACTTTGAAGTTGACGGAGTTGCAAATAACAGCTTTACTCAACAGCAAATTACTGATGGAAAAGTTAAATTTATTGACGACGGTAACGAAAATGCTCCTAGCTACGATATTACAGTCAGTGACGGTAGCTTAACTGATAGTGGTAGCGCAACAGTTAACTTTACCAACGTTAATGACGCTCCAACCGATATCACATTATCAAATTCATCCGTTGCCGAAAATGATATCGCTGCTGTAATTGGTAATCTC
>NZ_JAYGHM010000003.1:0-58935 GCF_034931125.1 Rivularia sp. UHCC 0363
GTTGAACCACAAGTCAAATTACTGGAATGGGCAATTCAAAGTAGTCAAAAAGTACAATTCAGTTATGAAACACGAAACGGTGAGAAGAGCGATAAGCCTTCGGCATGGCTTCGCGATCGCACACTCACCCCAATTAGCTTCAAGACAGTTGGACAAACCTTATGTTTACAGGGCTACTGCTATTTAAGAAGCGCTAAAAGAAACTTTGCGATCATTCGTATGCGGGATATTAAAATTATCTCTGCAAACCAAGCAAATTATCAAAAGGTGATTTCTGATGAGGTGATAACACCACCCGATGTCCAGGTAATAGTAAGTCCTGCATCACAAATTCCGTTACCTGAACTTACTCAAAAAAAGAAGTATGAGCAGGTGACTTCTAAGGAGTTAACAACACCACCCGATGTCCAGATAGAAGCAAGTCCTATATCACAATCTCCGTTACCCGAAGTTACCAAAACAAAGAATACGGAAACTCAAGTCAAGCAACGTCCTTATTTAAAATACCGTACCAATGAACTTGAAACAATCGCTGCTTCAAAATGGGATAATACAGAAGTTTTGAACAAGATTCATTACGAGTTAGAGTTTCGCTCTCGAACAAAAGCCCTCGGTCTGCGTCAACGTATCACAACCAGATTAACTGAAATTTTTGAAAGTCTGTAAGAAAAACGATCGCTTTACATTCACCAATCTTTAAACGGACATCACAAGTGAAAAACCAAATTGCGATCGCAGTTATTCATGTAATTCAATATACTAAGTAAACTCCGGCAACTAAATGATTAAGTAGAGAGTCTTACTTATCTAAATTAAAAGAAATAGGGAGTAGGCAATAAAGCAAAGGGTCACAGTTATTTTATATTTGGTGGTGTAAAAAGGTGTAATGTATATTTTTTTTAATCAACACTTTGTAATTACCCATGAGTAAGAATATCAAAGCAGTTTTGATCGCAATGTTGATATTTACCTCAACATTCTCAACTTATATTTTATGCGGAAAATTTCCGTATACGGGAGCGCAAACTTTAATAGGAATAACCGAAGGAGCGGATATCAACGTCCCGTACAATCACAAATACGGTATTTTAGGATATGCATTTGCCAGAAACTATTATAAAAATGGAGAAATTACTGAAAGTCGTATCGAATACTTCAGTGCGATCCGATTTACATTCTCTGTGTTCCTGACAATCGGAGTTTGGAGAATAGCTGCGTTAATAATTTATAAATCTTCTATAGGAAATAAAGTAATCACAAATGGTCGCTAAATTTAACTACAAATTATCTAATTATCTGTTCAAGATTATTTCCCTGATTTCCCTGACTACCTTGGGAATGGGAACAATGGTAACAATGCCACTTGCTGTTGAATCTGCTACACCAAAGAAAGTTTCTAATATCTCTCCTTTTTGTAAAACCCTATCGGAGAAATTTACTCCCTTCGGTGCTGCTCCCGATTTATTAGTAGCTTTAGGTAAAGCAATAGATAAAGGGGGTAATTTGAATCAACCCTGCGACGTATTTGGTGAAAAGTGGCTACCACTCAACTTGTTACTGTCCACAGATGAAGCACTTGCTCAGCGTTTGCTCGAACGTGGAGTAGATGTAAATGCTAAGGACGGGAAGGGAGATACCCCACTACATTATCTCGGAGCATCGACAAAAAATGCGCGATCGCTCTTAGCAAGAGGAGCCAAGGTTAATGTCCGTAACCAAAATGGTGACACCCCACTCCACAATATTTTTGGGCAGAAAACGGCTGCTACAATCAAACTTTTGCTCGATCGGGGTGCTAAAGTCAATGCTAGAAATCAAGCGCAAATGACACCGCTCCATTTTGCTAGGAAAGCTGATATTACCGAGCTATTAATTCGTCGTGGTGCGGATATAAATGCTCGTAGTACTCAGAACTGGACACCACTGCACTACGGAATATCGAATTTAGAAGTTGCCAAGAAACTGATCCAAGCGGGAGCGGATTTAACTATTCAAAATCGTAATGGGGGTGTGATTCACTCTCAGAGCATGGAACCATCTGTACTACAACTCCTGCTCGACCGGGGGGTTGATGTCAATTTACGCAATCCCCAAGGACAAACCCCACTCCACGTGCATCGTTTCCAACCCGCTTTAGTAAAATTGCTTCTGGCTCGAAAAGCAAAAGTTAATTTGCAAGATGCTCAAGGTAAAACTCCTTTGTATGATGTGAATCTGGAAGTAGCTCAATTACTGGTTGCAGCTAATGCAGACTTAAATATTCAAGATAATTTAGGTAGAACACCTTTACATCAAGCAGTACTGGAGGAACAAAGTTTCTTTGGACCGGAATTGGTAACACTATTTCTCAGTAAAAATGCTAGGGTTGACCTCAGAGATAAGCAAGGAAAGACGGCTCTAGACTTGGCTCGGCAACTGAATAAGACCCAAATCATTAATTTGCTAGAACGGTATATTGCCGCCCAAAAATCTAGTAGTAACGGAGCAAATTCATCCAGCGCGATCGCCCAACTCCAACAACTCCTCAACTCCCAAAACTGGAAGGCTGCCGACCAAGAAACCCGTCGCTTATTATCACCGCAAAAAGACCCCTACGGACCAAATCCCGCGACTATTTCCTTAGAACTAATTAGAGAGATTGATCGAGCTTGGTTAGCTGCTAGTGGTGGAAAATTTGGTTTCAGCGTTCAAGCCAAGATTTGGCAAAAGGCAATCGCAACTCATCCGAAGAATTCCGAAGCTGCTGCTAATGCCTTTCGCGATCGCGTCGGATGGAAACTCATAGTTCCTCGCACTGAAAACGATTTCATCAGCAGCGACTGGCTTAATGAATCCGAACTTAATTATTCGCTGCAAGCTCCCTTGGGACACTTACCTTGGGCTGGTGTTTCTGATGCAGGGGTGCAATCAGTGGCAGTTCCTCCTCCTGGGGAACACTGCGGTAGCTGTAGCGTTGATGCAATGTTGCTAAGATATGGGCGATTTTATACATACCTTCCTCAACTTTTTGCACGGGTTCAAAAGGCGCTGAATACTTCTGTACCCAAAACTTAATTTTAGGGATACGTAGAAACGTAGTAGTCGATTGCATTAAATTTGACGGGTTTGGGGAAGCAGGGGGAGAAGAGAATTTTAGATATTTACGATACACCCCGCAGAACTAATGAACAGGACTAGTAGAAACTTACACTGAAAGAAATACGATTCGCATCACAAATATCAACATCTTAGGACTTAGGGAACATCAAGAAACAAATTACCCAATAAACAATTGTGGGTTGAGACGACAGTCCGTAACCCACCCTACAAATTGAAGATTTTTTAATTTATAAGTCCCTTACGCACTCATGATGAAAAACAAGGCTTTGCGTTAACGCAGCTAAGGTAATGACGTAAATACGTAGTCCATGCGGTAAGCTCTCTATTGCTTATACTGACAACAATTAAAACCAAAATAATTTTATTTGCGTATTTATATAGGGGAAAAACTGGCTTTTTATTTATATATAGAGAAAATAAATATACACCCCTTAATTAAGATTAAATCCTTTAGGTTCCGACAACCGAGCAACTTCAGAAAAACGCGAATACTTAACTATATCGCTAGGCGGAAATGCCGACACTGCAAGTAACCCAATATTTATATCCTCAAAATAAATTACGCCACCAATACGTCCGTCAACTTGGAAAGGTCCATGAAAAAACTTGTATTTTGCAATTTTAATCAATAAAAAGTTCGTAATCTTGATTTTATTGCCAAACATTTGCTGACAAGTTTTAGGGATAACAGCATTTAGGTATTTATTACGAGCAGGCTCACCCAAGCCAGTGAATTCCGCATGATCTGCAAAATGATCCATGTAAAAGTTCCAGATATTGGAAAGGTCTTTTTCACTGGTCAGTTTTTCCTTGAGTTCCTGCAATCGTTCGATTTTCATGGCGAATATGATGCGGCGAGCAGATGGCACTATTAAGAATTTACCACAGCGATCGCCATTTTCTAGAAGTTGAATTACTCCCTTTTCGGGTTTACGATCGCCGATTAAAAAAAACCGATGCTAACGCTCTTAGCGCTGAGGAAATTAAAAAGGAATTAGTAGTTAGGGAAAAATTAGGTAATGATTTATAAAATCAAATGACTATTAATTAAGAAGAATAAATGAATTTCAATTAATGGCGATCTGCTTGCAGCAGCGCTTCGCGATCGCCTAATTTAAGGAAAAGCCAGGGAATCATTATTGATAACTTCTCAAACCCCTATCACACAAAGAATTCCGCGATTTATTGCCATATAACTGCTGTGGGGCCATTGTCCACCGAATAAAGCGTAAATTTCCACGGGTTTACCAGAAATTGTGATTCCAATTTCATAAGACTTACCCGTAAACGGTGCAAAACGGCGACAAGCTTCTTGATAAAAATGGCTGTGTCGATACTTTTTATTCGTTAGATCGATCGCAAATAATCCATAGAAATAGCGGGGAATACTTTGTATAGTTTCGACAATCTGACCGATGTTTCTCGCCAAAATAGCATTGCGCGGAACTTCAGTTTTCCAAGCAGTATCCAAAGCCCAAGCCGCACTAGTTAAATGCGATGCTCCGCAAATACCGCAAACACGCGGTGTCACAATTAACCCGGACTGCGGGTCTTTACCGCGCAAAATAACTTCAAATCCGCGAAATAATTCCGCATGAGTCCAAGCGTTGACCACTTAGACTCATAATATAATAAAGCTTTCTATGCAATATATTTAAACTTAGAATAATCAAATGTTATCTAAATATTTACTATTTTTCATAACAGCGATCGCATAAAATTCAGTTGTAAAGCAAATTGAATTATTAAATCAGTTTACTAAAAACTTACTATTCTATATATAGAACTTACGCATAGGAAAGGAGAAATCAATAATTTGGGCTGGGCAGAAAAGCTCTCGGGCATGAAGAATCTAATAGGGTTCTGTGCGTGTGCTATGTCCTATCTATCTTCTGTAAGCCCACTGCTCCCAGATAAATGTGAGTTCTAAGGTTTGAACATTGCTAACTCAGTCTCTAGTTGAGCATTCCGCTTCTTTAGTTGAGTAATCTCGTATTTTAATCTATCAACTTCAGATAGTTGCTCAAAGGTTTGATCGAAAGCTTTACGTCTATTTTCTAAGCCAAACCACTGTTGATATACCTTAGTATGCATCTCGACTGAATGTCCTAAATTATCTGCTGATGCTTTTATTGGTACACCTTGCAAATGTGCGCGAATGGCACAAGCGTGACGTAGATCGTAAGGCGCGAATGGTATATCAGCTTTTTTAAAATTATTAGCAATTAATTTTGCTTTTAAATGTAACTGTCCAGGTGTTTCCCAATTGTTTAAAACTTTCTTAAAAGTAGTAATTAAGTCTGTATTTTTTATCTCAAACAATTCAACCCAATCGGGTACAAATGGTAAAACCTCCCTGTAACCAGTTTTGTTGTCCTTATGCACTTTAAATGTATTTTGAATATTTTCCTTAGAAAGTAACCAATCAAAATCTGGTTTGTTCAATATCTCCCTTGGACGTAAGCCGTAAATAGCCAACAACGAATAAGCTAACTTATAAGCCATCCAATTATCTTTATATTTTGGATTCTGTGGTGAGTGAAATTCATACCTATCTTGGAAGTTATTAACTAATTTAATAATTTCTATATCTAACGGAATGTTTCGTGGTTTTGATTCATGCTTAAGACATAAGTCAGATAGTACAACTTCTATTTTCAGCATTTTTGCAACCAAGGATATAACCCGTATTGCGTTACGCCTACCTAATGGCGCTTTAATTTCTAAAATTAAGTTTCTCATATTTTGTGAATTAATCACCTCATCAGAAAATAAGTGAGTCCTGTAAACTCCCAAATATCCGCGAATAGTCCCTTCACTTTTTAAAGTTTTTTTTCTAGTCTCAAAATATCGTTTCTCAAATTGCTCGTAAAATTCTCTAAACGTAATACCTTTATTTTTGGTTGCTTGCTTGCCCAAATATTTATCAGTCCAAACAAACATCTTACGAGCAATTAACCTACCCAACTCGTAAGATTCTTCCTCAGCAGTTTTTAATCCTTCAAAGTTAGCTGGAATTCCTAGACTAATCGTATACTGCTTTTTTTCTCTACCATCTTTTGATACATCATCAGGCTTTAAAGGAAGTGTAGCGCGTAATTGTATTCCCCCTTTATTAGCTTCTATTGAAACTTTGGTTTTGCTAGATCTTAGTCTCAGATTGACTTTGGTTAACTCCTCCTCAAACTTCATTTCGTAATGTTTCTTGGTTGCATCACTATTTATCTTACGTCCCATATAACTGCCGTCGGTTGTAGGAGGCGGTGTAAAATCGCCAAAAACTTTATCTTGTATCTCTTTCATTAGTTTACTAAATATTTACTAGTTTAACTAAAGTTCATTCTGAACTATCTAGTCAATAGAATTGTTATCAGTAAACAGTTTACGAGATATTAGATATCTAAGTCAATGCCAAGCGTTGACCACTTGTCCATCATCGATATCAACTCTGACATCTAAATCACCTTCAACTCTACCCAAAGGCGAAATGTCTAATGTTTGAATTCCCATAAGATTTTGGATTTTAGATTTTAGATTTTTGATTGAGAATTAGGAATTGGTAATGGGTAATGGGGAGAAGGATTAATAATTCCTAACTCACTACTTTTTACTCCTCACTCCTAACTATTACCAATTCCCAAATTTTAGACTGTAAAAAAGTCCTCTTCTGCCCAAGCTGGCATTGAGTCTTTTGCTGCCATTGTCAAGACTGCGTAATCTTTCTTATTAACTCCTGTGGGTAAATCTTTAGGAACCCCCATTACTGTTTGAGTTTACTGTATGGTGTGGTACTATTATTTTTATCCATAGAATAATCCTCAAATTCTAGAATGCGAATAGGATATGCCCGTGTATCAACTCGTCAGCAAGCAGATACAGAAGCGCTTGACCAGCAAATAAGCCGACTTGAAAAAGCTGGGGCCCAAAAAATTTTATATGATATCGAATCGGGCAGAAAGGATACTAGGAAAGACTTTAACCAAATAATTGTCTTAGCAAAGAATGGAGTAGCAACAGAAATAATTGTTACGCGGTTAGATCGACTTGGACGTAACGTAATTAGCATCCATAAAACATTAGAAATACTCCACAAGACGGGAGTTAAGTTAACTATTCTTGATTCTCCTCTAGGTGATACAAATTCCGCTTTCGGGTGGCTGACCATCAATAATATTGCGGGGTTAGCAGAATTTGAGAGTCGCTTGTTATCTGAACGTATTTCCCACGGGACTGATTACTATCGCTCCAATCTTAAGTATTTTGGAAAACCCCCATTTGGCTATACAAAGGATGTAGACGGTAAATGTATCCCTCACACAACTAAATGGTTAATAGCCAAGGAAATAATCGCCAAGCTTTACACCAATTCCTATAGCTCTATTTCCCGTTGGTTAGCGGAAAGTTTTGAAACCAAAATGTACCCTTCGAGCTTGCGTAATTGGCTGCATAATCCTGCTTTACGAGGACACACATTTTATAAATTGAAATCGGGGGAAATTGAACGGCATTACGGAACGCATCAGGCGTTAATATCAGAGCAAGATTATGAAGACTTATCAAAAATAACTGCTCACGTAAACAAAAAAGATCCCGCCAAATTTAAGCCTCACATACTTGCGGGAATATTCAAATGTGGCGTTTGCGGACACGCTATGACTAAAACTAAGGCAGCTCTTCAGTTTCAATGTGTCCAGTACAAGAAGTTTGGCAAAGCTGGATGCAGCAACGGCAAGACGATCGCGAAATCTATAGTCAAAACGGAAGTGGCAAAAGTTCTCATCCGATATGCTTCCGAAGTTGTGCGGGAAGTTAATCATCGAACCCAAACGGATATAGCAGTCGATAAAACATTAATCACATTACAACATCAACTGCAAACACTCCAGTCGCTTTCTAGTAACCCTGCGATCAATTTGGCGATCGCTGACTTAAAACAACAAATTAAAAATTACCAGCAACAAAATAATACTCGTGAATCCAAGACGGAAGACGATTATTTAATGTTACGCTCGTTTGCTCAAGCCGACTTTTGGGAATTGTTATCTGACACAGAATTTAAAGTTATCTGTTTACGTTTTCTCGAAACCGTTGTGTTCAATGGTGAGAGGGACATAGAAATTTGTTTACGGGAGATTTCTGTGCCATAGTTAATTGCTTTTTCTCGGATGCTTTGCCAAATATCTTTGTCTAACATTTAGTTTGTCCTGAAGCGCGTAATTTATTTTGGAGAGTTTCATCAATTAATTCTGCTCTTGACGAACACAGAGTGAGGTAAAACTTGGAAATTTAGCTTGATTCGGAGATTGTATGAATTAGGATTGGATATTCGTAACCTGTACCGATTTATAGATTGGGTTATGATTTTATCAAAAGCAAAAGAGAGCAGAATTTTAGGAAGAATTTAAGGAGTTTGAAGAGGAGCGAACTATGAGTTACATTACTACAGGTGAGCGTATTGGTTACGAGCGTGGGAAACAAGAAGGTAAGAGCGATCGCAGTTCTTCTTCCCCCGATCGCTTACAACAACATCTCAAAAAATGCTCTGATGTTTGCGTATAACTGTTAATTTGCATCGTTGCATTAGCGCGATTGCGGATTTCTCAATGTAGTATCAAAATATGCAAAATAATTAATGCATTACATAGATTTCCCAGAAATTGTTGATGCAATTAAATTTGTTCAGATAATCTTAATGATTGACGCTTGCTTAATTGTAAAAAATAATATCAAACTATATATGTAGAGCCTGCATAAATATTGTCTGTTAACACCCATATATATAGTGTAGAGTCGTTTAAAAAAGATTATCAGCGTGGATGGCGCAGTAACTATGAATACCTCATCAAGATATTGGAAAATTTGGCGAATTAATCCTGCGGCTGAAAATTTAGGGTATAAACAAATTCCAGTAACTATTGCTCAAGAATTTGCAAATAATCAAGTTTGTGATATTGAAAGTCATCACGCTCAAAATGTTTTGTTATCGTGTTTTAATGCTGAATCTGAAGTAGACCGGCTTAATAATGCTTTAGCAGGTCTTTGTCTTAGATGCTATGTTTCCGAGCCGATATTAAAGGAATGTAAAAAAATAGCTTCTTTATTTAGTGGTGATAAGCAATTTACTTATCGGGATTTATTGCCGCTTGTTCTTAACGATGATGGACAAAAACTAATTGTTTTAGACCAAGATGGAAAAACACAACTTATGGTAGATGACGATTGTCAAATTAAACCATCAAGTTATAAGTTGTTTTCGATGACGGTGTTGCAAACATTTAATGCCGATCTGCAATCTCGGATGAGCTTAGATAATTGGGCGCATTTGCAAACAAAACAGAATCCCGAGTTAAAGAAGTTTTTATCAGACTTTGGTTTTAATCATTTAAGCGATTGGGCTTTATTAAATAGAACTCGGAGCAAACAACTCGAACGGTTATCAGCGCAAGAACGCTATGTTATCAAAGCTTTTCATGCTGTTTACCGTCGAGACAGACAGCAACAAGATAACAAGGGGGCGAAAAAATGCCCCGATCCAACTACTGCTCAATTGCAAGAAATGTTAGTTTACTTACGTCAGTATCAGGTTTCGATTAATACTCCCGTACAGTTGTTCAAAGAACTCAAGCAAATAGCCGTACAGCTAAGAAAGTATGATATTTGGAGTTCTAGGGAATCCTTGGATATGTACGATGTGGAAAGCGGTACCTATGTACCCAGACAGGATTTACCGACTTCATCCCTTGATTCAGTGACTGTAGAACAGCAAGAGTTTTCACAGTTTTTACATGAGCATCTTGATGCAACTCTGACTCAAACAATCAAGCAAGAAGTCGAAGCTAATATTCAAAAATTACAAAAAAGTAAAAAATATGCGCCTTTTGCTCAAAAATATATTCAAGGATTGGAATTATACTATCATTCGGCAATGTCTTTAAAAGAAATTACCCCTGAGTTGGGAATGACAAGTTGGGATCAAGCAAGACGAATTTTAAATCCTGGAGAACTTTTATTAAAAGTACGGACTAAAACTTTAGAGCAGATGTTAGAAAGTATTTTGAAGTTAGCAGCAGCAAAAGGTTTAACTAAAATTCCACCAGAACCCAATTATTTAATCGCTTTAACAGAACAAATTGAATATTATATTGATGGAGAAATATTCCAACAAGCTGCTGAAGAAATTAGAGCCGGAAAAAATCGGAATATGAGTAGTGTATACGCTAAAGCGATTTGTTCTTACATTCTTGAATGTACCTCAAACTGTGTTATGGGGTAATTTTTATGATGATTAATTGTTTTTTATAACTATCTATCCATTGATAGATGCATTTAAATATAGATATAATCTACAATTAACCAATTTGTATGAGATTATGCTTTAGAATTGCATAATTTAACGGTGTTAAATGAACAAAGCAGTTCTGATCAATTTCGGAAGTGGCGACTTAAACACCGGCTTTCCTAGAGTTACGGTACAGCTATGGGTAAGTGGCTATTCTCGACCCCAACAATTTGTTGGTAGCTTACCTGCTGCTCCAATGTTGGCAGAACTATACAGACATTGGCAATCAATTTATACTCACATTTGTTCTAGGTCAATTAGTGCCAAAGAATTCCGCAAAGCACCAGAAGCTGAATCTGTAGATGATGATGAAATAGAAATTGAAACCGAAGGCATTACTAATATTTCCCAAGTTAATTTTGATGAAGTTTGCCAAAATTTGCAACAAAATCTGAATGCATGGTTGAATACGCCGAATTTTTCTAGTATCGAAGCAAGAGCGCGATCGCAACTTGATCGAGAATCAGAAATCCAGGTGACGCTGGAAACGAATGATGACTTATTGCGTCGCTTACCTTGGCACTGTTGGCAGTTTTTTGCAGATTATCCTGCATCTGAATTAGCGCTTTCTCAACCTGAATATATCCGTCAAGTACAAAAGCAGCAGGAAACAGAAAAAGTCAGAATTTTAGCTGTTTTAGGTAGTACAAAAGGAATTGATTTAACAACAGAGCAAAATTTTTTAGAGAATTTAAACCAAGCACGAACAAAGTTTTTGGTTAATCCTTCGCAGTCAGAATTAAATCAAGAATTACTCAATCCCGAAGGTTGGGAAATATTATTTTTTGCCGGTCATAGTCAAACTGAAGGCGAAACTGGGAGAATTTATATTAATGAGAATAGGACAAATAATAGTTTAACAATTGAGCAGTTGCAAGCATCTTTGAAAACTGCGATCGCGAATGGCTTAAAGTTGGCAATTTTTAATTCCTGCGATGGTTTAGGATTGGCAAATACTTTAGAGAAATTACATATTCCGACGATCATTATCATGCGCGAACCAGTACCGAATCGAGTAGCGCAAGAGTTTTTTAAGTATTTTCTGGGTGCATTTGCTGTTTCTCATTTATCTTTATACTTATCTGTAAGACAAGCGCGGGAGCAATTACTTGTAATTGAAGACGACTTTCCCGGAGCTTCTTGGTTGCCAGCAATTTGTCAAAATCCTGCTGTAGAGCCACCTAACTGGTTAAATATTGCTAAACCCGTGCGTTTAGTGCTTTCTTCAGAACAAATATATGCATTAGAAAGTATTTTGCTTGACTTAATTGGACCGATCGCTCCTACTTTAGTTAAGAATATATCAACCCAGGTAAGTAATTTTGATGACTTAGTTGAGCGATTATTTACTCGTTTATCTGTCACCCAAAAAATTGAGTTCCAAAGACAAATTGATTTACTTTTAGCACAACCAGAAGCTTTAGAAGATGAAAATAAAATAATTGATCGAGAATTTATTCGTATATGCGAGCAAATATTAGCTGAAATAATTGGACCCATAGCGCCAATTTTGATTGAAGAAGCGTTAAATTTGGATCGTCAAAGCAAAACTGCATTTGTGGAAACTTTAGCTTCAGAAATTGCCGATCCCTTACTGCGTCTTGAATTTCAACAGCGTATTTCTAACCTTGCTGCTGATTGAGCATATCCATCGCAATCAACAAACTTGCTCTCATCCGCTCAAAAGCGATCGCTAATAATCCAATTTCATCTTTGGAGTTTTCTTGAAAGTTATTGCTCATGTCACCCGTACTGATCGCATTAGCAGTGTTGGCAATATTTCTAATTCGCACAATCACAACTTTTTTCAACAGGAAGTTAATTAGTAATATTACTGTAATGAAAATACCAATTACTACACTCATCATTTTAAAAAAAGAGCGCCTCGCATTATTAAATACTTCCTCAGAAGGAACATAGACAATTTGAGTTGCGACAATATCATTCAACTTCCAGCCAAAACCCCGTTCACCATAGGTAGCAACTAAACTTTTGGGGGCAATATTTGGATAGGAGTGACACTCAAGACATCGCTGTTCTTTGACAACAAACGGACGAGCGGTATAAAATTTTTTGCCATTTTCAGTTGAACGAAAACCAGTAAGTTCCGGAAGTTCTGGTTGTAACTTAAACTTCTCGACTAATTCAGTTTCAAAATCGTTTGCTTGGTCTTTCGGATTGGTAGGATTGAGAGTTGCATCTTTATAATAAAAGTCTTTATAGTCAGCATTTTCACTAAGATATCGGGAAACTTCTCTAACCGAAAAAGTTGGAATTGCTTCGGGAATAAATCGTGGAGCAGTTGCTAACTGAGATTGTAGCAGTGGGTTAACGTGGTCTTGGGTATAGAGTCTTAATGAATTCATCGTTGTCATCAATAATTCTGCTTGAATCGAAATCTCGTGTTGCGCTCCTTGATAAAGTACATTTGATAGCGTTACACCGCTTAAAATTATCCCAACTAGAAATGCCAGAATTAAAAGAGTGTTGAATTTAGCATTAATCTTGATATTATGAAAGCGAGTATTTAATTTAGCCATAGCAATTGCGACTCCCGCTGATGATTTATGTATTTAGAGCGGTTAGGAGCTTTAAATATCTGATTGCTTGTTCTCTATATCTTCTCGATTGTATTTTAATTTGAACTCAGTAAACAAGATTTTAAATAATCAAGCTATGCAATGATAGTGCATATGTTAGACGACTTGGCATTTAGATCAAATTTGGTGGATCAAACTTAGAGGAATAGCTATAAACTGCATAAGCTTTGTTTACTTACATCTATTTACTTACATAAGCGAGGTAAAATCATGCCTAATTCAATTTATTCTCAAGATTTAAGACTTTTGTTACCAGAAACCGTCTGGTTGGAACCCGAACATTTTTCATTGGCAAATCAGATTAGTTCTTTAGAAATGACTAATACGGCTGATTCTTGGCAAACTTACCTTAACACATTAGCACTACTTGCCTTGGAAGTTTGGTTAGGGGAGCGTTTACCGGATAAAGTAATTTTGAGGGATACCAATTCTATTGCCACTGCGGGTAATCTTAAAGTTGATGAGTATAAATTTTGTGCGATCGCAACCGAAAATTTGCTTTCGGAGATTGTCGCTATACCGCAATTAATCGCAAATCCTGTTGATTCTGCTCATTTTTACGTATTAATTGAGGTATTGGAAGAACAGGAAGAAGTTGTAATTAGAGGATTTTTACCTCACAAGAAATTAATTGAGGTTAAAAGTAGTTTAGAATTGCCCATTAGCGACGGTTGTTATCAAGTACCGTTGAGTTTATTTGATGTTGAGCCAAATCATTTATTACTCTATCAGCGTTACGTGGAAGCATCGGAATTTGCTGTACCTGTAGCTGAAAATCAAGTTACTCAAGTCAGCGAAAATATCTCAAATTTATTACATTTAACCACGACTAAATTAAGTCAATGGTTCCAAGGGGTAGTTAATGAAGGTTGGCAAGTAATAGATTCTATGTCTAACCCAGAATTAAGTTTAGCTTTTAGTACCAGAAATGTTGATAAAAATACCAAAAGAGCAAAGATTATTGATTTAGGAATAGATTTAGGCAATAAAAAAGTCGCTTTGCTGCTAAATATATCTCCTGAGACATCTTCTCTTGATTCTAATATTAATAATCGTGAAAACCAAGATAAGATTAGCGTTTTAGCTCAGTTATATCCAATGGGTGGAGATAAATTTTTACCCCATAGCATGAAAATTATTTTGCTGTCTAAAACGGGTAAAGTTCTCCAAGAAGTTACTTCCAGAGTTCAAGATAATTATATCCAATTAAGACCTTTCAAAGGTGAATCAGGGAAAAAATTTAGCATTCAAATAATCTGGGGAAATATCAGTATTGAAGAAAAGTTTGAATTCTAATTGAAATTATCAAATGTTAATGTTTATAAATTGGTTATAGATTATAACATTATTGCAGCATCTCTTTGATTCCATCTGTTTCATGACAAAGAGATACTATTACTTATATAAAAAATATAAATATTAGCATAAATAACTAAAGTCTGGAAAACATATAGAACTCTCAGGTAATTTTTATCGGTGCAGCCTAGGTTTAGGCATAGCTGAGCTACCCCTTGGAAACATGAATCAAACCGGATTTTTATATAAAATAATATTATTATCAGATAATTCTTATTAGATTGTACTATTAAAAAGCATGAGTAAAAATTAATTGGTTTAATTGGTTTATGGCGACAAAATTTTCAGATTTCAGACGAGCAGATGATAGCAATAACTTTGAATATTTTTTAGAAGATGGAAAGGTTAATAGCTCTTCTGCAAAACCCGCTATTCTTTTGATTGGTGGTGCAGAAAAAGGGAAAGTAGGGGAAGATGCGGCAACTAAATGGTTTCTAGAACAAGCTAATCGCGGAGATTATTTAGTTTTACGCTGCGGTGGGGTTGGTAGACAAGCTCAGTGGATTGTAGATAATTATCGAGATTTTATTAATTCTGCGGCAGAACTTTCTATTGATAGTAGAGAAGCAGCGAATAACCCAGAAGTGGTGCAATATATTAGAGATGCTGATGCTGTGTATTTTGCTGGTGGAGATCAAAAAAAATACGAAGATTGCTGGGAAGGAACAGCTACAGAAGATGCAATTAATTACTTAATTAATCATAAAAAAGTTCCTATAGGTGGAACTAGCGCTGGGATGGCAATTTTAGGAGATTATTATTATGCTCCTTCAAAGCAAGGGTTACTAAGTTCAGAAATTTTAAATGACCCTTTTCATTCTAATACTCTTGATATTTATCGCAGTAATTTTCTTCAAATTCCTTATCTGAAAAATGTAATTACTGACACCCATTTAGATAGACGTAATGAGAATCATCCGGAAACAAGATATGGCAGAATTTTCGGATTAATGGCTCGAATTATGGTGGTCGAAAATCATCCGGTTTATGGTATTGGTTTAGAAGAAGGTGCCTTTGTAGCCATTGATGAAAACGGCATTGCTCAAGTTTTTGGTAATGATTCAGATGGGGGACAAGATGCCTATTTTTTGCAGACTAATGGTGCAGTACCAGAACAAATCAAACCGGATTCGCCCTTGATTTGGGATAATAATGGACGAGCGGTTAAAGTTTATAAAATTCAAGGAACCCCGCAAGGAAGTGGTTCATTTGACCTTAATAATTGGTTAGATGCTTCTGGAGGAACTTGGGAATATTGGTTTACCACAGGTGGTGATTCTGGTTTTCGACAAGAACGAATTCGCTAAGCCGAGAAAATTTTACAAATATTAACTCGTAATTAATAATTCTTAATTAATGCTCCCTAAATTTTATTTAGGGGGCATATTTTTGATTGTGTTTAGAACTAGGTCAAATAGGATTAAAAATAAAAGCACCCATAAATAATTAGGGTCGTTGGGAATAGAAAACAAGAACAAAAATTGGCGTTGCTGATTAAAAGTATGAATAGCCCCCCATTATTGGGGGATTTAGGGGACTCCGTAAGAACGCAATAATAAATTCATATTTCAATTCAGCAACGCCCAAAAATTACCTATATCTCTCTGCAATTCTTATCTCTGTGTCCTCTGCGCCTCTGCGGTTTTTTTCCTTCAATAATCTTCTACTAATAATAATAAATCATGCATCAGCCCATAGAAAATTCCGGAATCGAACAACCGTTGAAACCGGGCAATATTTGCAAACCATAACAGGTCATACATCGGGTATCCAATCCCTCGCTTTTAGCCCAGATGGAACCCTTTTAGCCAGCGGTAGCAACGATAAAACCGTACATAGACTTAGGAATTAAAGCGGCGATCGCCAAACCATTTAGCCCCTTAACGTTAGCACAAGAAATTTCACAAATTCTCGGATGGAACAGTGAGCAGTACAAGACAAACATTTATGAAGGACATCCTTCTGAAAATAGAGACCATTAACTATTCTAAAAAACACGGCATCTATAAAGCTATATCTTTTTGTGGATTGTTCCTAGTGCAATTGGTGGCTTTGGTAACTATTTAATACCGTTGATGGTCGGTGCTAGGGATATGGCTTTCCCGAAGCTGAATGCTGTAGCCTTTTGGTTGAATCCAGTCGCCGGAGCTTTGGTTTTAGGTAGTTTCTTCTTCGGTGGTTCTCAGTCAGGTTGGACAGCCTATCCACCCTTAAGTTTGGTAACGGCGAATACGGCTCAAAGTATGTGGATTCTCGCCATTGTATTGGTGGGAAGTTCTTCAATTTTGGGTTCGCTGAACTTTGTTGTTACCATCTGGAAGATGAAAGTTCCTTCGATGAAGTGGGATGAATTACCTTTATTTTGTTGGGCAATTTTAGCTACTTCATTATTAGCGCTTGTTTCTACACCCGTACTAGCTGCTGGTTTAGTATTGCTGTTGTTTGATATTAACTTCGGTACTTCCTTCTTCAAACCAGATCAAGGCGGAAACGTAGTTATTTACCAGCATTTATTTTGGTTTTATTCCCATCCGGCAGTTTATTTAATGATTCTGCCCATCTTCGGGATTCTTTCCGAAGTGATTCCAGTTCACGCACGTAAACCAATCTTTGGATATAAAGCGATCGCCTATTCTAGTTTGGCGATTTGTGTTGTGGGCTTATTTGTGTGGGTTCATCATATGTTTCCTATTGACTTGAATTGATTAAAAAACGTAAATTGTTGCTAGGCATACTTTGTAACTAATAAGCATTGTTTGCTTTGAACGTTTTTTAAGTAAAAATTTAAGGAATAATTAGGGAATAAGTCAAAATGAAAGCAGACATCTACCAAGAAGCATTTAAAGACTTTGAGTCATCAGCAACAACAGACGGTAGCTACTTAGGTATAAACAAAGTAGCCAAAGAACAAGAAGCACATATGAAAATGAAAGTAGAAGAAAAAATAATAGAAGCTAATTTACGACTTAAGGAAATTAAAGCAAAGGTTTCCTTGACAATGAAAGGTAATGCGATACAGTTACGAGCTACACTACCGCTTAAGCCAGGTGACACCAATACAAAAGGTAGACAAACAAAGCAGTATCAAATATCGCTTAATATTCCGGCAAACTTAGATGGATTAAAAACAGCAGAAGAAGAAGCTTATGAATTAAGCCGATTAATTTCAAGAAAGTGTTTTGAGTGGAATGATAAATATCTCGGATGTAAGGCTGCTAAAAGTATTAATATTACTTTTGGAGAGATATATGAGCAATTTGAAGATATCTTTTTTAAGTCAAGAAAACGAGATATAAAAAGCGAACATACTTTAAGTGAATATAAAAAAGTATTTAAAAGAGAGTTTCCATTTAATTTAATTGTGAATAAAAGCAATGTAGAAATCTCACTAAAAAATATTGATTCAAGTAGTAAAAGATTTCAGGCAATAAAAGTAGCTAGTATTATTTGTAAATACTTAGAAATAGATATTGACTTTAAAACATTCAAGCTTCCTATTAAAGTAAACAAAAGAGATATACCTCAAGATAAAATGATTGTCGATGGATTTTATGCTTTTGAAAAATACTACGAATTAAATAAACACAAAAAAAATCCTTATTGGAATACTTATAAAATATATAAATTGGCTTACGGTTTAATAGCGACTTATGGATTGCGCCCTAGAGAAGTCTTTAATCAACCCGATATTGATTGGTTTATAAGTGAAGATAATATCGATAATACTTGGAAAGTTCATAATGACAATAAAACCGGAGCCAGAGAAGTATTACCATTTATACCAGAATGGATTGAAGTATTCGATTTAAAAAATAAGCAGTCACTTGAAATGCTTAAACAAAGAAGTTGCAAAGTAACAATTTTTTCACAGTTAACTATTATAGTAGATAAAAATTCTCAATGGTTTAAAAGAATTGGTTTAGCATTTAAACCTTACGATTTACGTCATGCTTGTGCGATCAGAGCGCATTTACAAGGTATACCAATTAAAGCAGCAGCGGATAATTTAGGGCATTCTATAGAAATGCATACAAAGGTTTATCAGAAATGGTTTTCATTAGAAAATCGTAAAAAAGCGATGAAAATAGCTTTAAATGAAAAAGAAGAATTGGAAATAGTTAGAGAAAAAAATATTTATTTGCAAAATCAAGTAAAATCTCTGACTTTAGAACTAGAAAAGTATAAGATAGTAGATTTGGTTACAGAATAAACTAAAAGCTGATTATTAATTTCAAAAAAAACTTGAAAGTAATGAATAATTATTTTCAAGTTTTTTTATTTATGTTTAGACAAACTTAATTTATTTATCCAAAAAATATATATTAATGATATTACAAGTTTTTTAAGGAAGAAATAGTGAATAAATTATCAAACAATCACCTCAATTCAATATTATTTTAGTGATTTGAATATTTATTTAAGGAATATATAGAGAATGATAGTTAAGAGAAAGGTTAAAGTGTTGTTTAACAAGAGTTTCGATTGTTCATCATATGTTTACCAGCGGAACCCCCGGATGGATGCGAATGTTTTTTACCATCTCCACACTTATAGTTGCGGTTCCTACGGGAATCAAAATATTTAGTTGGGTGGCGACTCTGTGGCAGGCGAAAATCCGCTATACCAGCGCGATGCTATTTGCGATCGGCTTGTTGATGATGTTCGTTTTGGGTGGTATTGGTGGCGTTACTTTGGGTACAGCACCATTTGACGGACACGTCCACGATACTTATTATGTAGTTGCACATTTCCACTACGTCTTATTCGGTGGTTCCGTATTTGGTATTTACGCAGCGATTTACCATTGGTTCCCTAAAATGACCGGAAGGATGATGAATGAAACCTTGGGTAAAATTCACTTTGTGCTTACCTTCATCGGCACCAACTTAACCTTTTTACCCATGCACGAACTGGGTTTACAAGGAATGCCGCGTCGAGTTGCCATGTACGATCCGCAATTTGAAGCTATCAATGTAATTTGTACTTACGGTGCTTATCTATTGGCAGTATCAGTAATTCCTTTTACAGTCAATATTCTTTGGAGTTGGAATTTTGGAGCAAAAGCCGGTGACAATCCTTGGAATGCTTTGACATTGGAATGGACAACCACTTCTCCACCTGCGATTGAAAACTGGGAAGAATTACCTGTTGTAACTCACGGCCCTTACGATTACGGTGTGGTAACAGAAGGTGAACCTTTGAAACCGATAACAGAAGTTACTGCTTAATCAGGTCAAAGGTTAGAGGTTAAAGGTCAAAGGTTGAATTGTAGTGCGGTAGCGCAGCGTGTCCGTAAGGACATGCATCTTGCTCGCTGATGTTTAAAACAAGCATCTTGCTCGCACTACATAAGTTCAAGCACAATCTAAAATCCAAAATTTAATAGGGGATTATTATGGCGATCGCGACAGAAAAAGCTCCAGCCCATCACGAAGAACACGCCGATTTACGAGTTGTGGGATTAATCACTTTCCTAATCTCAGAATCTTTAATGTTTGGCGGATTTTTCGCTACTTACTTGTTCTATCGTGGCACGACTGCAACTTGGCCTCCTGAAGGAACCGAAGTAGAGTTACTATTACCAACTATCAACACCATCATTCTAGTTTCCAGCAGTTTCGTGATTCACTTCGGGGATTCTGCGATTAAAAAGAATGACGTAAAAGGAATGCGGAAATGGTACAAGATTACTGCATTCATGGGAATAATTTTCTTACTAGGTCAGGTTTATGAGTATCTGACTTTAGGTTACGGAATGAATAGTAATTTATTCTCCAACTGTTTCTACTTAATGACAGGATTCCACGGTTTACACGTCTTTATCGGAGTCTTGTTAATTTTAGGTGTATTGTGGCGTTCCCGTCGTGCAGGACATTACAACGAACACAAACACACCGGAATCGAAATGGCAGAAATCTACTGGCACTTTGTAGATATCATTTGGATTGTTTTGTTTACACTGCTTTATGTTCTGACTAAATTTTAAATTGGGGATTGGGAATTGGGAATTGGGAATTGGTAATTGGTAATTGGTAATTGGGGATTGGGAATTGGGAATTGGGAATTGGGAATAATCAGGGAGCAAGATAGCGGACACTACAAAGTTTTGATAACTCCTATTTCTCCCCATCCCCCCATCACCCCATCTCCCTATCCCCCCATCCCCCACCCACACTAAAAAAACCATGCAAGACACAGAAAAATTCTCCTGGTTCGAGGTACCTGAAGATGTCAAACAGCTATTAAAATTAGCGGCGGACAATTGGGAAAATACCTCAGAATCCGAAAAATACATTAATCAAGCGTTAGCTAAAACAGGAGATAATATAGATGTTTTAATAGCAGCTTATAGATATTTTTATTACAAACAAAATTATCAAATGGCGCTAGATACAGCAGAAAAAGTCCAAGCTAAAGTTAAACAAGCTGAAAGATTACCTGATGAATGGGAAAAATTAAAACCAATATTAATTAAGCGCAAAGAAGAACAAATAATTCGACTATATTTAAATTCTTATGCTGCGACAGGATTAATTTTAGCTATATTAGGAAAGGAAGAAGCAGCCAAAGAAATATGTAATAAAGTAAAAGAAATAGACGACAAAAACGACTTTGGTGCGGGAATATTACTTGATGTATTAACACGTCCGCCAGAGGAAGATGATGAATAAATAGTTAAGAGTTAGGAATTAAGAGTTATAAGTTAAGATGAGTTATATAATATTTAATATTCTTTCCTGATAACTATTCACTGATTTAATTATGGAAGGAAAAGACTGGCTTGTAACCGCAGATGGTGAATATCAAGCTTGTAAATCTCTAAGAGCATGGGATTTAATTACTGAAAATTATCGTCTTTATCGGTTTCTTACCGAATTAGAAGATGTGAGTAGAAAATCATCAGATGAAAGCGTTTATCTAGCAGGAATTAGGCAACTAGTAAGACGATTGCTGGTTAATTCCTATTGGATAAAAACTCAACATCCCGAACCCGATTCTAAAACGGGAACTTCTGTTAAACTTTTATATGATGAGTTGGGTTTTCCTTTTACAGTTCAAACTGTTACCTTTACAAAAGGAACGCAATCCAATATTCATAATCACGGGATTTGGGGAATCGTCGCGATATTAAAAGGACAAGAAAAGAATATTATTTGGAAGCGAAATCCTACCGCAGAACATCCGAATAAAATAGAACCCGCAGCAGAAATTATCTTAAATCCTGGAGATATTGTTAGTTTCGCACCTGGGGCAATTCATAGTGTAGAAGCAATGAGTGACGAACCAACCGTAACTTTTAATTTATACGGCGAAACTAGATCGAAAGAACGTTTTGCATTTGATACGGTTCGTCATACTGCGAAGAATTTTTGATGATAGTTGTGGTTTTTTAACAACTAACTAGATTCCAACAAAAAATGGTGCGTTACGGCATTATTTAAATAGCAATGTTTAATTCAAAATTATTCGTGCCGTAACACACCCTACAACTGGTAACTGTTCACTGATACGGAGTTTCTATCATGGCAAAGGTAATATTTTACGAGAAAACTGGCTGTCGAAATAATACTAAACAAAAAACTCTATTAACCGCAGCCGGACATCAAGTTGAAGCCCATAATATCTTAGAAGAAAAATGGACTAAAGAGCGTTTGCTGTGGTTTTTCAACAATCGTCCTGTAGCAGAATGGTTTAACCGTTCATCACCTAGAATTAAGTCTGGTGAAATAAACCCCGAACAAGTAGATGCGGAAACTGCTTTAAATTTAATGCTGGAGGAACCCTTACTTATTCGTCGTCCTTTAATTCAAGTTGGTTATCGCGGTGAAGTCGGTTTCGATACCCAAGTTATTGAAAGTTGGATTGGTTTAACACCTAAAGATGAGGCTTTACAAGAAGTCAGTCAAAAGTTGATGAGCCAAGATTTACAAGGTTGCGCTCATAAGCACGAGCATCATCATTGATGTTGGGGAATTGGTAAATTCTTGTTTTCAAGTTTGGAATTTAGGAGCCGGGTGTCGTAAAGATGTCCGGTTTTTTTTGGTTTTCTAGTTTGTAGTTTGTAGGTTGGGTTGAGGAACGAAACCCAACACAATCTCGAACAAAAAACACAATAATTTCAACAAATTTAATATTTAATATTTAACCAAACAATACGCTTCAACCAAAAATCGATGTTGGGTTACGACGCTTCTATACTCTTCGTCAACAATAAATATAATTGGTGCGTCTAACCCAACCTACAAGATTTTTTTAAGTTAGTAGGTTGGGTTGAGGAACGAAGCCCAACATATTTTAGAACCATATAACCAAAACTCAGATGTTGGGTTACGACGCTTCTATTCTCTTCGTCAACAATAAATTTATTCGTGCGTCTAACCCAACCTACAAGAGAGCTTGTTATAAAATATTTGCCAATTTGGCAGTTAATTTAATCTAAATGATGATAGCATTTGCGCTTTGGTACTTATTATTATCGTTAATCCTAACTAAGTCTATAATGTCAAATTTATTTTATTTACCTACAACTTTAACTGTGTATCAAAATATATTGTGGGGTAGAAGCTCGATTAAACTAATTAATGGATAAATCCTGACTTAAAAATAAATATGTATTGTTAAAATCTAACAAAAACTTATTGTTCGTTATTTTAATACCAAATTATGGTAATAATTTATTTGAAACGTTAATTTAATTTTTATTTACAGGCTGTAATTATCGCGGTAAATCATGCCGAATTTTATGGTTTAGGGTCAAAATTTACTAAATTTTATCGATCGCTGCCATCTACCAACATCGTGACAATATAATCTCTGCGGGAACAGGAGCGAGTATGAAAAGTGACATAGCAGTAGAGAAATTACGCCGCTATAAGGAGTACGCGGAATCTGTACTTCAAAGTTTGAGCTTGGTTTCGGAGAATCCACCACCTCAAGAAAGTTGGGTTCCCTCTAGTATCCATGAGAACATTCAGCGTTTGGTGCAGTCTGCTCGTTCTACGGTGGAGTTGGCTGCTTCTCCGGTAAAAATCGGTGTGATGGGGGAGTTTAGTAGTGGTAAAACTCTCCTAATTGGCAGTTTAATCGGTTTTGCTGATGCTTTACCTGTGAGCGAAACTCCTTCTACGGGTAATGTGACTGCGATTCATTTGGTGCAGCAACCTGAGTTACAGACGACGAAGGTAAGTAAGTTTACGGTAGAATATCTTTCCCATGAAGGGGTAAAGGAATGTTTGGGCTTTATGCTCAAGGTGGTGGAAGGTAGAGCTAAGTTAGCGGAAGTTCCTGCTGCTCCTTTGGCTACTTTGAAAAGTCTGTATCCCACTACTTTTGTGGATACTAATGGAATTTTAACTTGGTGCGAACAAGCTTGGAATCAAAGCCAAAGTTTGGAATTGCGATCGCTATTACGGGAAGTTGTGGTATTCGTTCGCACCTATAGCGCTTATGGGAAGGATATCTGCGGCAAAAGTTACGAAATTGACCATTTTACGGCAAATAAGGGGTTGAGGCTATCTGACCCCCCGATGAATATTTTGGAGTTGAAGTTTCGGGAATTACCTGGATCTCCGAAGCGTTGGGAAACTTTTGCTCAGCCTTCTGCGAAGGATTTACATAATAGTTTCTCGTTGATTCGACGGATAGATATTACGGTTGAGGTAGCAAAACAGATATGGGATTTATCGGGGTTACAGGGGACGAATGAGTTTGTATTGTTGGATTTCCCCGGTTTGGGTGCGGCTGATTCGGGTATCAGAGATACTTTTTTATCGCTGCGGGAATTGACTGAGGTACAAACGATTTTACTGTTGCTCAACGGTAGATATCCGGGGGGAGTGACTGCGGCAAAAATTCGCAGTATGTTGGAACGGGATAAGGGACAAGATTTAAGGGACAGGATTATTGTTGCTGTGGGTAGGTTTAATCAGCTGCCGGTGACGAGTCGCGATATTATGGCTTTGGGTGAGATTTTGGAGGAACCTTTATTATCGCAAGAAGCGGTTTTGGAAAGGTTGAGAATTTTGCATCTGACTCTTGCAAGTGCGAGTAATTTGACTACTGAGAAGAAAAATATTGTTTTATTATCGCAGCTTTACGGATTGACAAAGCAAGCGGAATACTCTTCGTTGATCCAAGTTTGTTCTCCAGAGTTTTTACCGGATTTAGAAAAGCCGAATCAAGTTGATGAAGTGGAGTTACGGGAGAAGTGGGGACGGTTGGGGGAAATGTTACCGACTTCGAGTACTTTACACAAACAGTTGAGCGATTATGCAGAAGATGGGGGAATCAATCGATTGCGATCGCTATTAAAAGATCATGTGGGACAACATGGAATGAAGCAGTTGGTGGAGGATACTCAAAGAGCAGCGGAAACTGTGTTGAAGGAGCAAAATAATTTAAAAGCTGTGTTGGAAGAGATTCCCGCTTATATTCCGGTGGTGGAAAATCCGGCTTTTTTGGAGTTACGGGAAAAAATTGAGAATTTAGTAACGACGTATCGACATTTTCAGGAAGAT
Organism: Rivularia sp. UHCC 0363; assembly: GCF_034931125.1. Taxonomy (NCBI): domain Bacteria; kingdom Bacillati; phylum Cyanobacteriota; class Cyanophyceae; order Nostocales; family Rivulariaceae; genus Rivularia; species Rivularia sp. UHCC 0363. Next base: position 24,912 of record NZ_JAYGHM010000003.1, read on the forward strand.
TTAGAAAAACAGCCGATGTTAAAGAATCGGACTGGGTTAACTTTGAGCGATGTTGTCAAGGATGAGTTAACGAATAAGATATTTTTTGAGTGGAGTGAGTGGACTTTATTATTTGACCGGACTAAAAACGGGACGATTAATTTTACTAAGAGTGAAAGCATTTTTGAGGAAGATGAGGAAGAAGATGCAATTCCCACTCAAAGCGATGATTTCTATAATTCCTTTGTCAAAACTATTAATGAGATGCAGTCTTTTGCTCACGAGCGTACAGCTGAAACGGTAAAAGATTTATTTAATAAGTTGTCGGTGGAAGTGCAGTTGGAACGGAATAAAATTAAAGAAATCGTTCAACCGCAGTTGGAACAGCGAATTGAGGAGAAATTTGGGAAGCGGGAAACTCGTTTGTATAGATACTTATTAAGAGCGATCGATCCAACTAATAAATGGCAAAATTTAATTATTCAGCATAGTGGTTTGGCGAGTAGTGTAGCACCGATTAATGCCGAAAATTTATTTCCTTTAGCTAGAAAAGATGCTCAACATCAAAAAGGACAAATATTCGATTGGAGTCCTAACAAACAATATCCTGCACCCCCAAGACCATTTAATCATCAAATCGCCGTGTTACGACTACGCGATGAAATTACGGCAAGTGCTGGGTTACATCTAATTCAATATGTCAGCGAATTGACTAAACAAGTTAAGGGTTCTTTTTCGATGGCTTTGAAGGAGATTGTAGATAGTTTGCAAGAACTGTTGAAATCTAAGCACGAACCTTTATTAAGATATATCGCTTCGGCGGAGGAAACAACTTCTGCATCGACCCCTGCTTGGTTGGATACGATGAAGCGGATTACTGTTATTACTTATCCGGAATAAATTAAGGTCAAAGGTCAAAGGTTAAAGGTTAAAGGTTAAATAACTCCTAACTCCTAACTCCTAACTCCCAATTCCTAACTCCCAATTCCTAACTCCTAACTCCTAACTCCTAACTCCTAACTCCTAATTCCTAACTTTTAACTCCTAACTCCTAACTCTTAATTCCTAACTCCTAATTCCTAACTTATTTAAAATGCCTGTAAAAATAGAACTTTTCAGCCGTTATCAATTACGTAGTAAAGAAACCGATTCAACTCTATTATTATTGCCGGTGATTGAAATTAAACCGGCTGATAGTCCTAATTTTCCGTTTATTTCTTCGATTGAAGTTACGGTTTTAGGTCAGCCTTTGGAGTTATCAAAGGAAATTCAGTCGGCTTATAAAAGTGTCAATTTTACTACTAATAGATTACTTAAACTTAATTCTCCGCAACGGTTGAGACAAAGTGAGTGTATCTGGGATGAAGCTTTACCCAAAGGAATTAATTTGACTTTGCGGGTAACTGTGGAGTATTTCGATTCCGATGATACGGATAAAGCGATTTTATCTGTGAAGAAGACCGCTACGGCTGATTGTAGTATCTGGACTTTTGCTGTGGAAAATGCTCGTTTGAGAAATTTGTCAGCTTCAGAAGAAAATGGCGATCGCGATACACATGAAGATACTATCAGCGAAACTCCGATTCTGAATCATGCTTCGGTTGTTTCGGCAAAATCGGATATCACTTATCCCGGTTGGTTTGCGATCGATTTCGGTACTTCTAATTCTACGGTAACGCTTTACGACCCCAAGGTAATTGTTACTCCCCATACTTTACCCAGCGAACAAGAGGAAAAGTTAAGCGAAAAATTAGCGTTTTGGTTGACGGAACGTCCGGTGGATGAAATACCGGGTATCGGTCGCGATGTTTGGGAAGGTGAGTGGCAAAAGTTATTTAATCATCTCAGTAAAAACTTGGAGGATTTTAATCCGGCAAATTTACAGCTTTTACGAGGAGAACAGCTTTTAGATGCAATTAAGGAAATAGAAATCTGTCTGAGCAAGCGTTTGGGCTGGTTCCGTCGTTCTGCTAGTAAGCGATTAAATCAAATTTATCATCAAGTGTTTCGGGTTCCAGCTTTGGAATGGCAAAGTTTGTTACCCGTGGAGTTGGATAAGGATAGACGGTTAAATGAAATTCCTTCGGAGTTGGAGGTAACTAATTTAGAACCTTCCTTACCAACTCAAGACCCCGGAAAAGTTAAAGTGATGTTGGGAGAGCAAGCATATCAGCATAGATTAGATGCTATCAAACAAGGGGAAAGAATTGACGGTCGTTTTTTGCATTCCCCCAAACGTTATTTTGGTCAAGAACGCAGTTTTGATATAAGTTTGGATGGTAAGGAAGATACTATTCCAGTAAATCAGCTTTTGCAGGCTGCTTACGCTCAGTTGATTGAGTTAACCCAAAAATATCGGCAGCGTTATCCCGGTAAATGCAGCGATGGTGAGTTTTATCGTGCAGTTTTGACCTATCCCACCATAGCTTCCCCGTTTATCCGTCGGGAAATCGAAGCTTTAGTTAAGAAGCTGGGTATTGAAGATGTCCAAATGGCTTACGATGAAGCTGTTTCGGCTGCTATTTTCTTTTTATGGCAAGAATTTGGTGGAGATTTAAATTTAGGGATAGAATCTTTCAAAAGTCGCTGTCGTCGAGACGGTCATAAATGGTGGCAAAATGTTTTAGTCTTGGATATTGGTGGTGGAACTACCGATTTAGCCTTGATTCGACTGACATTAGAAGAAATTGACCCCTTTGAACCTACCGAAGATAAAGGTGATGGCGGTCGTTATTATAAACTTACACCAAAACTGTTGGGATCTTCCGGTCATTTACAGTTAGGTGGGGAACTGATTTCGCTACGATTATTTTTGTTGTTAAAAGTTGCGATCGCAGATTGTTTATTAAGTGCGGTTGCGGATGGAATTTTACCAAAAGATGTATTGAAAGTCCAACCGGAAGAATTGAACGAACGCTTTTTAGATAACGGTAAATATCGCAAAGGTTCGCTTTTAGCTTGTGTAGATAAAGAAATTCGCGAAGGTGATACCTACAAGGAAGCTTTAAATGACGCGGAAAAAATCTTACCAACTCGCTGGAAAAATAGTTCATCCCGCTCTCAAACATTTTACGACCTTTGGGAACACGCTGAAAATGCCAAATTAGCTTTAGGACAAAAAGGTTCTACAGTAAATGCACCAGAAGCAATATTCGCTTTAGATGGACGACAAATCTCGGAATTACTTGCTCAAAATGATATTCAATTACCCATAGATGTAGTTGAAAAAATCGGTGTCACCCTGACGGGAGAGCAATTCGATAAAGCCGCTACACCCGTAATTCAAGAAGCAATTGGTATCGCTTCCGGGTTAATTGAAAACGCTTTTAAATCCAAGTTTGTCAGCGAGATAAATTTAATCAAAGAAGACGTAGCACAAGTTAAGAAGGAACAGGTAGACTGGTTAATTTTATCCGGAAAAACTTGTAATTTGGAACTTGTAGAGCGCGAACTTTACCGAGTATTTAGTAAATCCGATTACTTTGTCTGGAACGAAGAAAGAGTCACCTTTGAACCAGAATACACAAAATTAGCCACATCTGCTGGAGCTTGCTTTGCCGAAAAGTTGCGTCAACTAAGCTTTTCTCCCCAAGAGTCCAAAGATTTACTTCGGAAAGGAGCAAATCAACTATATATAGATGTCAAAAACTTATTTTACTTCCTACCTTGCTCCTTCGTTAGAGAAGTTATAGGTGGAAGTCCCGTTCCCATTTTTCATGCTGGACAAGAGCTTTATCAACTCAAAGCTGAAGAAGGAATGGCTAAATTACGCAGCGATTGGTTGGGAATGCAGCTAACCAATAATATCAGAAGACAAGACTTTGAAAAAATGAAGTTACAGTTATGGGGAAGCTTTAACGGTGACGCTTTAATGAAAAAATTAGGAATTACCGAAGATGACTTTAAAAATAATATCAAAGTTCAATTTGAAATCAATCAAAAACTAGATATAGATTTATTGCTTTGTCGCGGCATACCTCACTATTTAATACCCGTAAATATTCCCAGCATAGACGCAGCAAAAGCCATTGGTAATCAAGAATTAATTACCGACGAATCACAAGTAATCTGCGACATAGCCGTTAACGTCGTCGAAGCAGCAAATGCATTAAAAACAGATGCACATACAGTATTATTTAAAGCTGGTAAAGATTGTAGCAAAGAACTACGAGTATTTCGCTACGAAAACGACACAAATCAACCGCAAACCATCGGTTTAATAGCCGAACTTCCACCATTTCCAGCTAGCGGAAAACACACATTTTACTTTCAATTTCGCAACCCCCAATCTAACAAATGGGAGTTAATTGGAGAACTATCTCAACCAGCAGTCAGCAGCGAATATCCTTGTCGTTATTATGTCACCTTGGACTTTAAAGGAACACTACGAGTACATCCCTTTGAAGTACCTTATTGGACATCCAATAATCCAGAAGTTCTCAAACAAGAAGGATGTATTTTTAGAGATACCTTACAACCACAATCTACCAACGTAGAAGCCGAAAGAGATCCATTTTGTGGTATGCATTAACAGTGAACAGTGGTAGGGTGTGTTATGGCGCGATCAATGATTTTAATTGTTACGAAATATGGATGTTTCGTGGCTAACGCACCGTTTTATGTTTGGTTATATGTGAAATTTGATGGTGCGCTGCGCGACAACGCACCCTACAATTAATTTATATTTTTAAATTGAGGGAATTTTTTAATTAACCTAAGTTAAGCTATACGCCTTCTTAATCCTCCCTTCTCTTACTTAATTAAATATACGTTTAATTTATTACAAGCACATCTCATATAATCCCCATTATAATGAGATAATTACTTACTTTTTACTTCAAGTTGTATATTTAATAGCCGAAAAAAAAAATTTAATAAAGATGCCAAAATTTTTTATTATTATTAGTTGTTTCGTGGTAATATTTTTTATAGGAAGTTTTTTTTATAATGGAGAGGCTTGCCTACTTTAAAAATTTTGTTTATATTCCCATTATAAAAAAAATACTATTTATTTTATTTAATTATCGCATATTTTCACCCTTTTTAATTTTTTTTTGCGCTCAAATAAAATTGAAAATCAAAACAACATTTTGAATTATGATGTATTACGGTATTTTCAATTTTGTAACCTAAAGTTATACATATTTGTGCCGTGACGTACCCTACAAAATTACTGTTATTGCTCTCCCCAAAAACCTCTTTTAAATAGCTCGAAATCTAATGCTTAGAAAGCGAACAAGCATAAATCTTGTCCGCGTGTGATTACCAAAAATATAATACCTGACAATTGAAGTACTAATGTACTATTTACTAGAAATATAAGTTAATTTTGCGCGATCGCCGTCATTTTAATAAAATAAACTTATGCGCTTATCGTTTTAAGATTTGATGATGCGTTACGACATTTCCAATTTATAACCTAAAACCTTATATCCTGAGTGCCGTAACACACCATACAAGTATAATTATCAATTAGCAATACTTCACTGATAATTGATACATGAAACTTCTCCCAACTTTACTCAAAATTGGCGGAATCACTTTAGGGCTGGTAATATTCGCGGTGGTTGTCTTTTATTTCTGGGCTAGTTCTAATGGTTATCCTCGTAACAAGTATGCGGAAATTATAGATTACCCAGCTACAGCACCAACTAATAAAGATGAATTCACGCTGATTACTTACAATATCGGTTATCTTTCTGGTTTAACTAATAATCAAGCTGTTAGTAGGGAGAAAAAGCTGTTTGATGACAACCTTAAAACTGTTGTTGGTGCGCTTAAGCCATTAAATGCTGATTTTATCGGTTTGCAAGAAATTGATTTAGGTTCCAAACGTTCGTTTAAGGTCAATCAAGTTTTGGAATTAGCCAAAGCACTTTCATTTAATCAAGCAGGAATAGCAATCAATTGGGATAAAACTTACGTACCATTTCCTTACTTACCATTTTCCGCTCACTTTGGCAGAATCTTATCTGGACAAGCGGTATTAAGTCGATATCCTATTACAAATAATAAACGCATAGTATTAGATACAGTTGCCAGCAAACCTTTTTTCTACAACGCTCTTTATTTAGATAGAGTCGCACAAGTAAGCGAAATTCAAGTTGATAATCGTTCTGTTATTATCATTAACGTTCATTTAGAAGCCTTCGACGCACCTACCCGTCGCAAACAAACTGAATATATCCAAAAACTTGTTTCTGAATACGTCGATAAATATCCGGTATTATTAATCGGTGATTTTAATAGTACAGTTCCTCCCATACCCGAAAACCCGCAACCGACTGTGGATATTTTGTTAAAAACTGCTTCAATTAAATCGGCTTTACCACCAGAAGCGTTAGATAATCCTCAAATTGCTACCTTTCCATCGGATAAACCTACTGTTAAATTTGACTATGTTTTTTATACTCCTAAAAATATAGAAGTAACAGAATGGAGAATAGTTGATGAAGTAAAACAAGCTTCCGATCATTTACCCGTAATGGTGAAGTTTCGGTTTAAGGATTAAGAATTGGGAATTGGGGATTGAGCATGGGGTTTAGAATCGCTTATCTTTCAAAAATATTATTTCTGTAACCCACCTATAAGACCTGTAAAAATAAAAAAGTTAGTAGTTAATTATTAATAGTGAGTAAGAAACTAAAACAAAAAGAACAAATAAACAGCCCGCGAAGGCGGGTTTTGTAATTGTAGCCCCACTCTTCTAGAGTGCGGGCGGATTCTAAACCCTATTCCCCATTCTCCATGTCCAACCTAAACAAATTATTAAATACCAAAAACTCAAAGTTAGCTTGGTTACTGCGGTTACAACTATTAGGGCTGCGAACCGAGTTACAGGAAGCTTTGAAAACAGAAGGCTCTGACCCTGGAAGCGATATTTGTCAGGAACTTCTACAAGAATTAGATGTAATTTTAGAATCTAATATTCAAAGTAATAATACAGCAGAAATTCCTTCTTGGGAAGATGTTTTAGAACCAGTTGCAAATCAACATCCTACCCAGCTTAAACTAAAACCGATCGCACAAACCTTACTTACCCATAAAGAACTATCGCAATACATCGGCGAATATCAGTTCCACAGTACCGATGATGCTCAATTGTGGAACGAAATGCAGCGACTGCTGTTACGGGTACCTCATAAACTTGCTGATAAATTGCGATCGCAACTCCTCAACCAAGCAACTACATTAGGTGCAACTGAAGACAAGGTTTCTCTACGACAACTCGCGTTTCCCACCCACGAACATATTTATTCGGGTTTAAAAGGCAATATTCAAGCATCGGGGCTGTGCTTTTCTAATTTGGTTAATTTTGACGAGCGACTGCACCAAAGTGGTAGTGAAGATATCTTAGGTGCGATCGTTTCTACCTATCTCAAATTTATCGAAGTAGATCCGCATTTACACCATGCTTTAAGAAGTGTCGATCGATTCGGCGTTCGTTCCCTAAATTCAGTAGATAAACCCAAGTACATCGCCGCATTAATAGAACGGTTTCACCGGATAGAAGTAACTTTAAATACTGATATGTCGTTAAACTTACGTACCAGAATTGACTTAGACGAAGCCATACATTCACTAATCTATTTACCATGTGTTGACCGCTTTTCCTGGTGGGGAAAACTGCAACAAGAAGCCCGTCAAACCTTGGAAGTAGCAGTACAGCAAGCGCGTCAAGCTGGAATAAGCGTCCAGATTCGTCCTTTATGGGGAACCTATGCTGATGTTTACCCCTTTTCTAAAGACGACTTGCAAGTAGATGTAGGAGGTATACCCGGAGAAGTTTCTGCTTGTCTGCGAGTTTACGCCAAAATCAACGACGAAGTTCTTCCTGGAAGAGTTTTATTTCGTTCGTCATGAAAAATTAGTACTTGTAGTACTTGTAGGTTGGGTTAGGCGGAAAATTAATCTTGAACATATATACTAACCATTTAATTCCGCCGTAACCCAACATCATGATTCGTGGACTATGCGAGCATATCGATGTTGGGTTACTTATGGTAATAAACCAATTTACTTTCGTGTCTAACCCAACCTACAAGCTAACCTTTAACCTTTGACCTTAAATCACCCAACCGTAGCCACTTCCCTACCCAAATCTTGAAACATCGGGGTACTCAAATATCTTTCCCCGAAGGAAGGCTGAATCATCACAATCAAACGTCCCTTGTTTTCCGGACGCTTGCCGATTTCAATTGCTGCACACAAAGCCGCACCGGAGGAAATACCCGATAGTATTCCTTCTTCTTTTGCTAAACGTCTTCCCATTGCCATCGAATCTTCATCATCAACGGCAATTATCTCATCAATCAAATCCTTACGCAGAACTTCTGGGATAAATCCGGCACCTATACCTTGAATTTTGTGAGGCCCCGCTTTTCCACCACCAAGGACGGGACTGTTTTTTGGTTCTACCGCAATTACTTTGAAACTGGGCTTGCGCTGCTTGAGTGCTTCCCCAACTCCGGTAATGGTTCCCCCGGTACCGACACCAGCAACGAGAAAATCAACTTCTCCGTCGGTATCTTCCCAAATCTCTTCTGCGGTGGTTTCGCGGTGAATTTGGGGATTGGCTGGGTTACTGAATTGCTGCAACATAAAGGCATTTTCCGTACTAGCCACAATTTCTTCGGCTTTAGAAATTGCCCCGCGCATTCCTTCTTGGGCTGGTGTTAATTCCAAAGCAGCACCGTAGGCTTTGAGCATGGCTCGTCTTTCTAAACTCATACTTTCGGGCATTGTCAAAATCAAACGGTAGCCAAGTGCAGCCGCCACCATTGCCAATCCGATTCCCGTGTTACCAGATGTTGGTTCTACTAAAATGCTTTTTCCGCGTTCAATTAATCCTTGTTCTTCTGCGGTTTTGACCATATTCGCAGCAATGCGGTCTTTTACCGAAGCTGCTGGGTTCATTCCCTCCAACTTCACCACAATTCTGGCAACGCATCCTGCCTGTTGAGGAATTTTATTGAGTTCAACTAATGGTGTTCTACCGATAAGTTGTGTGATGTCGTGAGCAATTCGCATTTCTTTCAACCCTTTACTGTATTTGTTGTAAACAAAATTGTTTATTTTATACTTACTTCTTGCACCATTCTTAATAACAAAAAGAGGCTCTATACTCTCGTTTCCAGGATTTGGATGCTCGGCTTGCCGATTATTGCAACTGATGCAAGATGTTAGTTTTAATACTTTTTTAATAAATGAAATATTAAGAAATATTAATAATTTTAAAGCGATCGCCGAAATCTTTCCGATTTTGCGTCTCTACCATTTTATGTTATTTAGAGCAAAATTCCAAACTTTAACTATCTTCAAGTAGATATTTGATGACTGACAACGCAGATAGTCGCGCTACTTTTCGTCGAGCAAATATTGTTTTGATTTCTGCTAAAACGAATAGGTTTGGGAACGTTAAATCAACAATTGATTCTCAAAACCTTTGTAAAACAATAATTGCAGCTTCTTTAATATCTATCTAATAGCTCTTATAACGAGTACAAAAAAGATCGAACCCCACTTTATAAGTACTAGCACCCCTACCTAAAAATACTAGAACCCATACCCAAAAAAAATCTTAAATCCTTGCCATGATTGAATTGTAAGTGCTTGAGTACAACCCTAATTAATCTAATAATTTCAAGGGCGATCGCCATGAGTCTTCACCTGGAAGCTGACTGATATAACAGCTATAGGATTTACGCAGAGATTCCCCTCTACCCCTCCGTTAATTCGGGGGGGCTTCTTAAAACCCTCTATATAAAGACTGCGTGTCAATCATCTATCTACACAATCTTAGATATTCATTTTTATTTAGTTAAACATCAAAACCTACGACAGTATACAAAATCTACACTTATATACTGTTTCATTGGCTTCAGTTTACGCAATTAAAAAAGCCATGATGAAATTAAAACTTGTAAATATATTTGCTGTTTGTTTAATTACTCTAACGGTGCTTTTTCCCAGCTTAGCAGTATTTGGGATGGTATGGGAGCAACATCTAAAGTTTATAGAAATGCAGCATATACCTTCATATCATCAAAGTATAAAAAGCGAATCCGCACCTGGATTAGAAATTAGTTCTTTGACAAATGATGCAAATGCAACAAAACTAAGTTTATCTAATAACTATCAAATTCTTCATTTGTGGAGATGGCTTTTTTTACTTTTACCATTTTGTATAGGAGTTGCAGTTTATTTATACGACAGATATTTAGTTTTCCGCGCTAATATGCATCAACAACAAGTAGAAATGTTGGAAAAGTTATGGCAGCAATTTGAAAAGTAGTAATAAGAGTAAAAAATATTATGTCTTCAGAAGTACGTCAAAATCAGTATTATAGTTTAATCGAAGAACTATTAAAATGTCCTAACGGTCAAGAACCAGAACTTATAGAAGCTAATTCTGAGCTATTAGATGCAGATTTTATCAAGTTAATGATGCAGGTTGCAACATCATTTGCTCATAACGGCAATGAAGATGGTGCGAAGTTTTTAATTCACATTGCACGAGAATTATCTAAACAATTAGGATTTTACCCTGAAGTTCCAAAGAAGGAGTAAAAATGCTGTTGACGGCAGATGAGGCACAAAAAATTGCTTTAGAATTTCTGATTACAGAATGGAATATCTCCGCTGAATATAGAGACTGGTTTACAGTAATTGATTGTCGCCTCCTAAGTCAAAGTTGGTATACTATCGAAATTGCGATCGCAGGTTTTCCCGATAAATGGTACTTCCAAGTTTACGATACCGCAGAATGCGACCCCAACTACACATTCATCTCGCCAATTCGCGGTTGTGAAGGATATACCGACCTTACCGATCTCCCGGAATTACTCGCAGAAGTATTAGTTTGCGAGCGTAATTCTCGATAACATAGTTCGTAGTTTAAAAATTAGTTTTGCACGTTTGTTCGGGTTTTCTTCTAGTAAGAAAACCTTTTTTTTACTGTTTTTCTGGTTCCCAAGCTCTGTCTCCGAGTATCTTAAATAATACAAAACATTAATGACAGTCAAACTGATTTATTATTAATTTGCGATAAAACACGTATTTTTGCTATTAACAAACTTTTAATAATCTAAAAATCATTCAATAGTCATATTTATTGTAATGCATAATATGTTATATTAATAATGCCTTATAATCTACAGAAAAATGTTGTCAAATGATTAGCGAAGAGGCTCTTGCTAAAGAATTTATTCGAGTCATTAATGAGTACTATCCAAAAGTAGGAGAGGTACTTGATGGCTGTTATGTGAAAGTAATTACAATTTACTGGGGACGACCTCCTAAACGCTTGCGACATTTAGGGATTTATTGTCCGGAGGAAACAATGTGTTACATACAAAATCACAAAAAAATACTCATGGATGTTGCGGAAAATATGGGATTAGTTGAGGTCGTATTTCGCAATGCTTCGCGTTTACTGCGAGACCCAATGTCAAAGATCAAACAATCCGACCCGCGTATGTGGCTGGATTTGCAATGGGTTTCTAAATAAAGCGATTGCTCAAATTCAATTCGGTGCCGAAAATTCTACTCCGGGGTAGTGGTAATAGTAAATTATTCCTTTGGCGATATTGTATTAAATAGAAAGACCCGATTTATGCATTGGGAAAAAAGAATTCTGCGGAATCAATCAGGAATAATTATCTCTCTAACTCAAAACCGTTTCTAACAGGAAATTAAGAGAATTTAATTCTTTTAATTCGTAAACCAATCAGCATATTGTTGCCCAATTAACCTAACTGAGATTAGATACAGAGGGCTTGTATTATTATGAATAAATCGTTCATTCATGCGGATGATTTACCGCCGACAGAAGTAACAAAACGCGACAAAATGTTACTTTTAGAACTAGAAAGAAGTACCGGGAAATGTTTCTATGAAACTTGTGACGGTATTACACAAGCATTACTATCAAATTGTTTTTGGTATCTAACCATTGACACTGAATATTTAACATTAGTGATTCACACTCCCGACATAGTGACTTACTGGCATATAGTCAGCAATATTGTACAGTTAGGGATGAAACTTGAACCCCTTGCTTCAAGCGCTAGAATCCGCGTAAATCCTCCTCCTGGTAAAGCAACATTCTTTGAAATTGGTGTAGATGAAGTATCAGCTTTTCGGGATTGGCTGTGATTTTGGCTGTATTTGTTGCGAACAAGTTAGCTCTTTTCCTCCCGAAGCTCGATCGACTAATTCTTGTAAACGAGACTGACCGAAGCGTCCGATCGCAAACAAATTATCTGACTCTCCAGCAAACATTTCATCGCGATCGTTCATTGCTAAAGCTGCGATATATCCAGCGGAATCTACCAATTTTCTCACCCGTTCATCATTTTTACCAGTTGGATAAGTAAAGTAGCGGATTGGTTCACCCAAATTTTTCTCTAGTAATTCCTTGGATTCAACTATTTCGCGAACAACTTCTTCATCAGATAATTTAGTTAAATCTGGTGGATGGGTTTTACTATGACCAGCGATAGTTACTAAAGGGTCAGCAGCCATAATTTTAAGTTGCTCCCATGTAACGTGGGAGCGACCCGTATTAATACCCATATTTTTCGTATAAACTGAGAAAACTGCCGGATAATTGTACTTTTTAAGTAGCGGATAAACGTATTCATAATGTCCACCGTAACCATCATCAAAAGTTAATAGAATCGGTTTTTTTGGTAATGCAGATCCGGTACGTAAATGAATAATTAATTGATCGAAACTAATCGGAGTTACACCCTTAGATTTAATTAACTCAAAATGGGATTCTAATTCTTCCGGGGTAACATCAAAAAATACCTCTTTCTTAGGTAAAATATCGTGATACATTGCGATCGGTACTTTAGCTTTTCTTGCTTCATCGTTAATTTCTGGTATTGGTACGGCATCTAAGGAAAGAGGAACATTTGCATCGGCTGATGTTTTTACCAATACTTTTGATTGAGATAAATCTTCATCCCAAGGCTGTAAATTTCTACTTACAGTTTGATATTTCTGACAAAACTGCTCTAAATTTTGAGGTGATACTGTCTTTTTGATAAAAGCTGTATTATTGCCTTTATTACCGCTTCGAGAATAAAAATTTAAACTGAAAAAGCCAGTAGCAACGATCAGAATACCGCCGATTAAAGGAGTAAATTTGAGTAAATTATTCGGTTTAGGCTGCATGGGAGTTGGTACAAGGATTTTGTATTATTAATTGATGATTAGATATGCCGTAGTTGACGATTGAATATGCCTCCGACACACCTTCGGTGAACGCGGCTACACAAGCAAAACCCGCGCAGGCGGGTTTAATATCATTTCTTTATAAAGATGCGCTTAATTCAGCCCACGCAGGTGGGCTTTGTTTGGGTAGCCCCACTCTTCCAGAGTGAGGGTGATTTAGTTGAATACAAAAAGATTAAATATAGGATTTATCTAATACAAGTCTATAAAATACAAATATAAAGGTTAAAGGTCAAAGGTCAAAGGTTAAATAACTCCTAACTCCTAACTCTTAACTCCTAACTCCTAACTTTCCCAATTCACGGATACAACTTATCTCCGGTAGCGGAATCAAATAAAAATAATTTTTGCAAATCTAATTTTAAATTCAATTTATCGCCGACATTAAAACGTATATTTCCACTGGTTTGCACGTTTAATATTATCCCGGTACCGAGTACGGCAACACGAATCAATGTTTCTCTTCCCAAAGGTTCGACTAATTTAATTTCTACTTGCAATTCGGCTTGAGCTTCATCACTGATTTGGATATCTTCTGGACGAATACCTAAATCAAAAATTTGTCCTTGTGGTAAGCGCAATTTCTGATTGATATTTTCAGGAATTGTTAATAATTGACCATTTATATCAAAACCCGCAGCAGTATACTTCGCCGGTATAATATTCATTGGTGGATTTCCCAAGAAAGTAGCCACCATTCGATTCGCGGGATGAGCATAAATACTTTGCGGTTCGCCAATTTGCTGAACACGTCCGCCACTCAGCACTACAATCTTATCCGCTAACGTCATCGCTTCCACTTGGTCGTGAGTGACATATACAGTAGTAATACCGATATTTTGATGTAGCTGCTTTAACTCAGCCCGCGTATCGTCTCGTAATTGCGCGTCTAAATTAGACAAAGGTTCATCTAATAAGAATACCTGGGGCTGACGTGCGATCGCCCTTCCCAAAGCTACCCGTTGTTGCTGTCCTCCCGAAAGCTGCTTGGGTTTGCGATCGAGTAGATGTTCCAAAGATAGCGATCGCGCTACAGTTTCTACTCTTTCTCGAATCAACTTTGAGTCAAATTTCCGCATTTTCAACCCAAAGGCGATATTTTGCGCGACGCTCATATGGGGGTACAGGGCATAATTTTGGAAAACCATTGCGACATCTCGCGCTCTTGCAGGGACATTATTCATCAATTTATCCCCAATAAACAGATTGCCGGATGTAGCAGATTCCAAGCCCGCAATAGTTCGCAAAATAGTAGACTTACCGCAACCAGAAGGTCCTACCAAAACCCAAAACTCACCATCGGGAATAGTGAAAGTAATGTCATCGATAGCGGTGACGTTATTAAATTTACGCTTAATGCTTTCTAAAGTAACGTTTGCCATTTGTCGATTTTAGATTTTAGATTTTAGATTTTGGATTGGTAATTGCTAAAAATTATGATATTGTTTCATCACTTTTTTATTCTAAACAAAGTTCTATAACTTCTTTAATATTTTCCATCAATTCATCAATAGTTTGTCCTTGAGAATAACAAGCTTTGAGTTGCGGAACTTCCCCAACATAGAATCCATCTTCATCGCGCTCAATAATTACATAGAATTCTCGTTTACCTGTATTTGTCATTTATATTTTTCTCTATAAGCAATTGATTTGTAAAGCCTAAATTTTGACACTAGCGAGCAAGATGCTCGCACTACATAATATATATTTTTACAATGCAATAAATGTTCCCTAACTACTAACCTTTGACCTTTAACCTTTAACCTTTGACCTTTAACCTTTAACCTTTGATCTTTACTTTTCCCAAGCCGGATGTGAGAACAAAGAAGAAATTGCCCTTACCCCACGCAATTGATTAGACAAAGGTAAATGACCTCTGGGTGCGTCTAAATTCCAGATAAATTCATTAGGATAGCGCGTCCAATTATTACCATTTTTCCAACCGATTTTGACCCAAAGGTTTTCCCAATTTTTCCTTAAACCCAACCACATTTCCCGCTGTACAGAAAAGCCAAATTTACCTTCGGAATGAATTAACCACAACTTGTCAATTGTTTGTAAATCGGCGATCGGAAACTTTTCTACTTCGGTAAAATACAGCCATTTCCTTTTTACTGCTTCCTCTCCGGAAAGTTCACACATCTTTTGTAGCGTCAAACGGTCGGCTTCTTGAAACTCTTGATTTGCCAATAGTCTCTGTAAGTCGGTGTAATCAATATTGCAATCCGATTTGAGCGGTACAATTCCTTGAGGAAAATTAATTTGTAAAAATTCTTTAATTTCGGGAAAATCCGATTGATAAAGAACTTGATAGACTTTACCGTCTACTACATTTGCTGGAATATCTCGACGCTTCGATAAAAACTCCATCAACACCTTTAATCCTTCTGTCCCAGAATCGGCTAGTTTTTCCACTAATTCCTTCTGGTTTCTTTCAGACCCTGCGATTAACTGCTTCAGTTGGGAGTCGAAATCGCTGTTACTAGTACTTTCTTGAATCTTTGGGTCTGTCATGCTTTTAGTCGTGAGCAATTCAATTAATGAACAAGCTTTAGGGCTATTTTTGTAAAGCAAAGACGGCTTTTCAACTTATAGCCAATTGTCAGAGGGCAAATCGCACCTCTTTGACAAATATTTTGCTGCTACAGCTTACGTGCGTCTCGCCCGTCTAGTGGAACATTTTCTCACGAACTGATAACTTATGCTCATAACTTTTTCCCGCGCTAACTTTTTATTGAGCTATTTGACAATTTCCCATGCTCCAATTCCCAATTTTGCTGTATATTCAAGGAATAAAGCACCTCTTAATATCTACATTAGTCGAACAAGACCGAACCTAAAAATTTTTATCTCCTAGTTTAATGAAAGCAAGATAAAACAGAATTTGCTAGTCTTTTTAGCTCTAAATTTTCTCTTAAGGTAGAAATTGACTAAGCTATAAATCTTGCTGTCTAATCCCAAAGGAGTGTACTATGTACGAAAAAATTAAAGCCCCTACAAGTGGAGAAAAGATTACTTTTGTAAAGGGAGAGCCACAAGTTCCCGATAATCCGATTATTCCTTTTATTCGCGGTGATGGTACGGGTATTGATATTTGGCCCGCTACGCAAAAAGTTATGGATGCTGCGGTAAAGAAGGCATATAACGGTAAGCGCAAAATTAACTGGTTCAAGGTTTACGCGGGTGATGAAGCTTGCGATTTATACGGAACTTATCAGTATTTACCACAGGATACTTTGACGGCAATTAAAGAGTATGGTGTGGCGATCAAAGGACCTTTAACTACTCCCGTCGGTGGTGGAATTCGTTCTTTGAATGTAGCGCTACGACAAATTTTTCAACTTTACGCTTGTGTGCGTCCTTGTCGCTACTACCCCGGTACACCTTCACCACACAAAAACCCGGAAAAGCTCGATGTGATAGTTTATCGAGAAAATACTGAGGATATTTATCTGGGAATTGAGTGGAAGCAAGGAGATGAAATTGCCAAAAAGCTGATCAAGCTGCTGAATGAAGAATTGATTCCCGCGACTCCCGAACATGGTAAAAAGCAAATTCCTCTCGATTCTGGAATTGGGATTAAACCCATCAGTAAAACGGGTTCCCAGCGTTTGGTACGTCGCGCTATTAAACAAGCTTTACAGTTGCCCAAGGAAAAGCAACAGGTGACTTTGGTGCATAAAGGCAACATTATGAAGTACACCGAAGGAGCTTTTCGCGATTGGGGTTATGAATTAGTAACTTCTGAATTTCGCGACGAATGCGTTACCGAGCGGGAATCTTGGATTTTGAGCAACAAAGAAAATAAATCCGATATTTCTTCCGAAGAAAATGCTCGTATGGTTGACCCC
Source organism: Rivularia sp. UHCC 0363 (assembly GCF_034931125.1). NCBI lineage: Bacteria > Bacillati > Cyanobacteriota > Cyanophyceae > Nostocales > Rivulariaceae > Rivularia > Rivularia sp. UHCC 0363. Next base: position 41,984 of record NZ_JAYGHM010000003.1, read on the forward strand.
GGTTACGATTCCCTGACACCAGAGAAGAAAGAGCAAATTGTCAAGGAAGTAGAAACAGTTTTTAACTCAATTTGGGATAGTCACGGTAACGGTAAGTGGAAAGAGAAAATCATGGTAAACGATCGCATTGCCGATAGTATTTTCCAGCAAATCCAAACCCGTCCCGACGAGTATTCAATTTTGGCAACAATGAACCTCAACGGCGATTATTTATCAGATGCAGCTGCGGCTATTGTTGGCGGATTGGGGATGGGACCCGGTGCGAACATTGGCGATGATGCGGCGATATTTGAAGCAACTCACGGAACAGCACCCAAACACGCAGGTTTAGATCGAATAAATCCCGGTTCCGTTATTTTATCTGGTGTCATGATGCTGGAATTTATGGGCTGGCAAGAAGCAGCAGACTTGATCAAGAAAGGTTTGGGAGATGCGATCGCGTCGGGTAAAGTTACCTACGATTTAGCAAGATTGATGGAACCCAAAGTGGAACCTTTGAAATGTTCCGAATTTGCCGAAGCGATAATTAAACGGTTTTAAAGTTGTAGAGACGTAGCAATGCTACGTCTTCAAGAATTGTTGTGAGTAAACGAATTTTTGTAGGGTGTGTTGTCACGGAGCGCAACGCACCTTTTTTTGTAATGCTTTGCAAGTCATAGATATCAGATAATAAAAATAGTGGCTAAATTTTCGGGGTGTATTTACCATGAATATAGTAGGATTACCAACAGCGGAACAGCTAAAAACTTGTTTTGTCCTCAGTGCTTCCATAACTACTATGTATCAAACAATTAGTCTTATTCGATTAGATGAAAGGACAAAAGTAATTTATTTTCTAGCTGGTGAAGAGATAGAATTAGTAATTTTAGAAAATGGTGAATGGAGTTTTGTATAATGGCTACCCCAGATTTTGACTCAATGAGCAGAGAAGAGTTACGCCAATATATGTTAGATAATCGAGATGATAAAACAGCTTTTGAATTTTATTTAGATAAATTTAGAAATCCAAATAGTACGATTTACCCAGCACCTCAATCATTAGAAGATATGAGTTATTTGCAAAAAATCATTCTTCAACATAAACCAGATAAATAAAATGTTGTAATCATTTTTGTAATAGCGCACTTTTTTTAAGCGGAATTTTTGATATTTTATGCAAAATTAATGAGAAAACTAGATTATAGGCATTTAGTATAAAAGGTAAAGGAGTAGTTTAAGCCAGTGGAACCAACTCCGGAACAATTAAAATCTTTCTACAGATTATGCGTAAGAACAAGTAACCTGTTTAAAACCGTTGAATTAACCAGATTCGACACCAGAACTCAAAGAATAGTGGTGCTAATAGGAGAAACAATCCAAGTAGAAATTTTAACTAATGGAGAAATAATTTTACAATGAGTAATTTAGATTACAAGCAATTAACCGAAGCAGAATTGCGAAAATACATAAAATCCCATCCTCAAGACGAAGATGCATTTCAACATTACCTTTCAATTATTAGAGCAAAACCCAATAGAGTAGTAGTTAGCACGGATGAACAATTAGAAGCCGAATTAAAGCAAAGATTGACAAGTTAAATTATTGTAAGGTGCGTTGCGATTTGCGACAACACACCTTTTTTAACACCGTTCTAAAGCGGCTGCACGAACATATCTATTCGTATCTTTAGCGAGACGTTGCAAGATATCAACAGATGTTTGAGGATGTATGGCAATTACATAGCGTTCAATCCATAATAGAGAGTCAGCATTTTCTTCAAGGAAAACAGGGGAAACATTAGGAGCTAATAAAAGCAATAAACCACCTAAAGAATAGTTTTCTATACCAAATATTTGACGAAATAATCTTAAAAATGCCTCTCTAGTAAAGTTGGGATTTGTTAATATTTCATAACGAACTTCATCATTAGAATCTTCAGCTAGTTTTTCTAAAATATGTAGTGGTGTTTTGGCATCTCTAGCAACGAAAAAACGGACTTCATAGTCAATATCTTCAGCTAAAATTTCTAAAATTTCATCATCACTATTTGGATTTTGGACAATATGCATAAGTGTACGAGAATGGTCTGCACGTAGAACGATTTTTTTTAATATTTCTGTAGGTGTGTTGTCTTGATATGATAAACGAAAATCGTTACTAGGGTTTTGAGCTAAAATTTCAATTTCTTTACCGGAAGGAGTTGGACTATGAGCTATGTGTTCATTTACAGAAAATTTATTGTGACTAGCTAACTTTTTTAATAACGATACAGGAGTACTGGGATTTTTCTTTATAGCATATTGTATATCCCAGTCATCAATATCAGCTATTTGAGAGAAAATATTTTTAGACGTATTTGAATTTTTAGCAACATTACAAATGAGTTTATTATTAGAAGATTGAGCATATTTTTCAAGAATATGATTCGGTGTATTAGGATGCTCGGCAACAAACAAGTGCCATTCCTCATCTTTTTGTTCCGCCATTTGTTCTAAAATTTGACTGGGAATTTTAGCTTGTTTGAGAGCTTGTCGAAACGAATCATACTTAATAAGACTAATGCAGTTCGTTCTTTTCATTAACCTATCTAAAATCTCAACTAATATTTTCTGAGGAAGATTGGGATTTGTTAGCATTGCTTTTTTTATTTCAAAATCCTTATCTGACTCTTTTAGTAGTTGAGTGAATGTTTTAATATTTTTAGTTGTTTTAGCCAAGGATAACTTTTCTTCAATATCTGAAGTTTTCTGTTGTTGCTGTAATATCGATGAAGTTTTTTCTAAAAATTGACGACAAATATTTTTATAAGTTGAATCAGCAAAAGAATCATTGACTACATATTGAGATAAATCATCAATTTCCGCTTTTAATAGTTTTGTTAAGTATTGCTTATCATTTGGGTCAACATAATGAGCTTTAAAAATATAGCTTAAAACTTCATCTTGCCATTCCGGTTTAAGCTCTTGCTCCCAACTTACATGATTGTCGATATTAAATAAAATATCCCAATTATCTCGATCTTCATTTGATGAGCTATTTCTTTCATAATATAAAGAAGAAAATTTTTCAAATAGATTAACTAAATGTGTTAAAGAGGTTTTTGGATTCATTAATATAGATAATACAATTCGTCTATCTGTTTGTTTTGATGCATAATCTAGGAATAAATCAGGTATATGTTCTGATTTCAAGAGATTTATGAATGTTTCATCTGGACTTTCTTTTACTAAATCCGGATTTGACTTAAGCAAATCGTTAAAAATAGGATTAGATAAGATTTCTTGGGGAAATTCAAGTATTAACTGCCAGATAAGATCAATAGGTACATTAGGATTTAAAACTATATTTCTTCTCATGGATGAGAATGGAGTAGAATTCCAATATAATTTAGCTAATAATTCCGGTGGAGTCGCAGGATTTTTAGCAACAATCATCGCTAAATTTCCATTCATTCGTGCTAATTTTTCTAAGCGATCGCTAGATGTATATGGACTAGCTGCGTCTTCTTCTCTTATTTTGTCGTACATATTATGTCTTTATACAAAAATAATCTAATAACAATTTGGTTTTAAAGGTACTAAATAAATTGGCGCTAATATTTCGAGATATGTTAAAAAATTAAATAGCCTTGAATATCAACTTCATTGTTGACTCGTAATGACTTAGCTGGACGTTGGCTATTTACCTAGATAGTGTAATTTATTGTACTACATCTCGCATTCATGGTTACATCCCGTGGTTTACCCAATCATCAAGCACTAGCACAACTTGCTCAACAATTCCCAGAATTAGAGATATCCTCCGTAGAAGCTTGTCTAACTTTCCTAGATACCACCGCAGAAGTTCACCAAGCAATGGAAGCTCATTTTGCCCGCTATAATCTCTCAATGGGTAAATTCACGCTGCTAATTCAATTATTTGCTGCTTCAGAAAAAGGATTAACACCATCCGAATTTGCCGAACGTGCAAATGTGACTCGCGCTACAATCACGGGTCTACTTGATGGATTGGAACGAGAAGATTTAGTTAAACGCCAGCCTTATCCCCAAGATAGACGCAAGCTGACAATTATTTTGACTAATAAGGGACGCGAGTTAATTACACAAATGCTCCCAGACCATTTTTGTCGCACTACTAATATGATGTCCAATCTCACCGCTACGGAGAAGCAAACGTTTATTAAGTTACTTAGTAAGTTAAGCGCTGGAACTTCTGCGATGCGGGATATTTAAGGAATAAAAAGCATTGAAGTTTTTTATTCCAAACCTGTATTTTTATTAGTTAATTGATAGCGATCAATAATTTCTATAGCTCTTTCAACCCCATCTTCTGCGCGAATTTTCTCACCCAAAGCTGCTGCACGCTCCTTGATTTTCTCGTCACAAATCGCAATTTCAATAGCAGTCGCTAATTTTTCTACAGTTAGTTCTCTCTGAGGAATAGGTGCAGGCCCTACACCTAATTCAGCCACTTTTTGCCCCCAAAACGGTTGATCTGCTCCAAAAGGGACAATTATAGAAGGAACCCCAGCCCGCAATCCTGCCGCTGTTGTACCAGAACCCCCATGATGAACTACTGCTGCCATTTTAGGGAACAGCCAATTATGAGGAATTGAGTCAATCATAAATACGTTATCTGGTAAGTCAGTATTGCTCAAAGCTCCCCAGCCTGTAAGTATAATTCCACGCTGTCCGGTACGCTCAAGAGCAGCCAAAATTAACTTTGTCAATGTTTCTGGATTGCCACTACGCATACTGCCGAAACCAATGTAAATTGGTGGTTCTCCAGATTCCAAGAAATTTATCAAATCTGCTGGTGGTTGCCAATCTGAGGCAAGCTCTAAAAACCAGTAACCAGTTACATATGCCGATTCTGACCAATCAGATGGTTTGGGAATTACTGAAGGGCTGTAGCAATAGAAGAAAGGTACCTGCTGCTGTTGCTGTTGACGATAAGAACCAGTAATAGGCAATGGCAATAGGTTCATAGTTTTTCGCCACTGGTTAATTTTTTTACGAGTAAATTGCCAGCGAAATTCTTCTTCAAAAATATGGGTTAACCAGTTAAAACTTTGTGGTAATTGAAAATTTGATTGGGTATGGCGGAAAGCATTTGTACGACGTAAAGGTTGAGTATATGCTCCGTATGCTAAAATTCCCAATTTTTCAGCAATATGATGACCAGGTAACGCTAATTCTGAATATACAATTGCCTCAGCATCTTGACTACACTCCCAGCAATCATTCATCAACCGATCTAAACCAGAGGCAAAGGTACGCCAAAATGCGATTTTGAATGAGAGATTTACAGGAATAAGTTTATTTTGAAGTTTTAGTTTTTCAACTATTTGCTTGAGCAATTCTTGGGGATTATCTCCTATAGCAGCGAATTTTAAACCATAGCTACTAACAAATTTCTCAAAAATAGCATGAGTTGCCAATCTTACTTCGTGACCTGCCTTTTTTAACCCGACTCCTAAAGCAATGTAAGGTTGCACGCAGCCTCGACTACCAACTGCGATGATTGTAATCTTCATTTTTTCGCCTTTAAAAAAGTGTTGATTAATATTTTTTACTGAAATTTTGTTTGATACACTTAATCTAAAGATTCCGATTTTAAAGCTTGGAAAATATTGTCTATAAAAGAATCTGCTAACAATTGTGCTTTTTTAGAACTGACTAAAGGAACTACATGAGAAAAAGTGCAAAATAGCTGTTCGTGGAAAGTTACTGCACCCAACCAAAAAGAACCACCAACCCAATGCTGTCCGGTGGCAAAATATAACTCTTTGAGTTTTAATTCACCATATTTATCGGCTAAATTAAATTGACCGCGATTTGATATTTCTACTGTATTTTTTCGTCCCATATTATGGTTGGAAAGTTGAGTAATCATATCTTCATTCACATATTGCAATCTTTCACTACAGATATTAGCTATAGGAGTTCCTAAACTAATAGAATTTGTGATTTTTGATTTACATTCCCGTGCCAAATCCCAGAATGTAGTATTTTCTTCTAAACTATGAATTTCTTCTACTATTGATATAAAGCAACCAATAGATCCAGAAGTTACTTCAGGTTGACAAGATTTCCTTAAACTGACATTTGAACCGCAGGATAAACTTAGCGATATCTGATTATTAAAAGCAATTTTTGCCGTTCCTAATAACATTGCAGCACACAAAGCACCATGTATTGTTGTTTTCTGTTGTTTGCAACGTTCTTTCAGTCTTAAAGTCGTTTCTTTACTAATAATTCGAGTTACAAGATGGGTGCGTCGCTGACTTGCAGGTGCTTCATTCTCAATAATTAACTGCGGCTTTGGAGTTTCTTGGGCTGGTTTTTGTCCCGCTTCCTCAAAATTATTTTGGACAATGAGATTCTTGTTTAACATCTCTTCGAGTGGAGGTAGAAGTTCCATCGTAGCGATTTCGGATATATCCTCTCCAACCGCAATTTTCTCATAATACAACAAGAGGTCATTAATGAAATTCATGCACGATGTACCATCTGCGATCGCGTGATGAAATGTCAAAATAATTTCATTAATACCACCACTCGTTGAAGAGCGTAACAAAATCATTCGACAAAGAGGACTGGTATCAGTAGGAAATTTTTGATGTAACTCATCTTCTGCAACCTGTAGCCATTGATTTTCATCTTGCTTATCTATGACAGACAGGGGTATTTTTATTGTACCTTCCGATTGAAAATAAGCACCATCTTCTAGCTTAACGATGTGAACTTGCAACAAAGGATGACGCTTTTGCAGAGCATTGAGAGCTTTTTGAAGTATACTCGCCGAAACTTCTCCTTCAACCCGAGCAACATTAACATCAATCATGCCACCTAAATCGTGGATGATATGGAATAAATTCTCTAATAAACCCAGTTTTCTCTTAAATAAATTCATCTCGCTTAAATCCTACTCCAAGCTTTTATACACGAGCTAAAACCGGCTTCCCCGTAGACACCGCCTGCTCGATAATATCGGCAGCTTTCTTCACCCCACCTGCTTGCTTAATCGCCTCTTGCAGCCGTAAAGCATTCTTTTTATAAGAATCTTCCGTTAAAACCTGCTTAACAGCCTTCTGTAATCTTTCTACGCTCAATTTCTTTAGAGGTACAACCTCTCCTACTCCCGTCCAGGCTACTCGCGCTGCTATTCCCGGCTGGTCGTTAGCAACCGGAATTGCCACCATTGGCACTCCATTAGTTAAACATTCCAAGGTAGTATTCATACCTGCATGAGTAATAGTTAGAGTTGCTTTTTGCAAGAGTTCTAGTTGAGGTGCATAGCTTACAACCAAAGGATTTCCCGGTAATTCTGGTAATGATTCCGGGGTCGCTGAACCCCCCAAAGTAATCACTAATTGAGCATCCAATCCCTCACAAGCTGAAGCAATTTTCTCAAATACATTAATCAAACGATTTTGCAAAGTCCCCATCGAAGCGTAAATCAAAGGTTGTCCGGTCAATTTTTCCCAAGGAAAAGCAACTGGTTCGCGACTAGCTGAATAATGATAGGGACCAGTAAAATGAAACCACTTGGGTAAAGTTGTCCTAGTAAATTCAAATTCAGCAGGTTGATGACTAATTTGAGCTAATGGTGAATAGATTTTGTTAACGCTCGAATGCAAAGGTAAATTCCACTTTTGACGATACTCGGTCAGTACGTCATATCTTGGTTTAACAATCTGACTGAGTATTTTATAACCCAGCTGATTACGTAAACGCCCCCACCAAGTAGGACTATACTTCCATGTGGTACTAAAAGGAGGAATATCGGGGTCTCTATTGAGTACTACCGCACTGCATACCGTAACGAATGGAATACCAGTCAATTCAGCAACTGTTCCTGCTTCTGAAGACGTTTGATCCACTAAAAGTGCTTCGATACCAGCTTCTTTAATTACTTGCGGAGCATCTCTAAGAACACTTATTGCTGAATCTTTAAATAGTTCTATCGTGTATTTTAATGCAGCCAAATCACTGAGTTTACCGAGTTCTGCAAAACGTTCTTTCAGGCTTCCTAAAGGAAATATATCCTCACCAATTGGCTTAAATTCCAATCCTGCTGTAGTAACTTTCTTTTGACCATCTAGTGATGCAATGACTGTGACGCTGTGACCGCGAAGCAGCAGTTCTTTTCCTAATGGAATGAAAGTATTGAGGTGTCCAGATTCAGCAGGACAAATGATACCGAAATGAGTCATTAGTTTTGTCTCCACAGAAAATTGGTTGTCAACTTTTAGCTTGGAGCAGGTAAAGTTCGGTGAATTATTGCTTCAAAAATTTTCAGCATTCAGTTAGGAGTATCTCACAAAGTGGTACTAGCTTTGCCTTTGAAAATAAATGGCTAAATAGTCGCAAAAAAGCCAATAAAGTCGTAATTATGCGGATTTTTTGATGATTTCAGCCAGCAAAAAATATCTAGTCTAAAGTCTAGTATTTTTATAAACATGATTCTATAATTTAGTTAGCCACCTAACTATTTGCCAACTAATTAATAATTGCTACTACTTCAGGGGTGGCACTACAAGAATTTATTTATCAAATAATCAAAAAAATGAAAAAGCTAAATGTCAAACAAAAGCAATGGTTAATCACCCTTCACGTTGCATTTGCGGCAATGTGGTTTGGTACCGCTTTGTGCATGATTGCGATCGCGCTGATGAATCGCAATACTCCCAACGGTGATGAACTTTACGCGATTAACTCGGTGTTGAAGCTATTAGATGATGTTGTCATAATTCCCAGTGCAATTCTATCTTTACTTAGCGGTGCTTTACTTTGCTGGCTGACGATTTGGGGATTTTTTAAGCATTACTGGGTGATCGCAAAATGGATTGGAACTGTAACGCTGATTGTAGCTGGTACCATATGGCTGGGACCGTGGACGAATACTATGACGGCAATTTCCGCAGCATCAAGGTTACAAGCATTGCAAAATCCTTTATACGTATTTGACCACAAAGCGGTTTTAATTGGTGCGATCGCTCAAACTTCTGCTCTTTTATTAATTATTGCTATTTCATTTGTGAAACCTTGGGGTAAAAATGTCAAGATTCAAAAACAAGCGTCAGAGACTTAGTAAATTTAAAAGCCGATAAAACCAGAGAATATGGAGTTAGAATAAATACAAAAAAATCAAGGATGAAGATTAAAACCGTTAACTTCATCCTTGATATTTGATCGCTTAAGATTAATTATTTAACGGAACATACTGCTGACAGAATTATCTTCGTGAATCCGCCAGATCGTTTCTCCGAAAATATTAGCAACTGAAAGCTTTACTAGCTGGGGGAAGTTTTGACTATCATTCAAAGGAATTGTATTAGTAACAATCACTTCTTCAAATAAACCGCTAGAAAGCCTTTCAATTGCAGGTGGAGAGAATACAGCATGAGTCGCACAAGCATATACCTGACGCGCTCCTTGTTCGCGCAGTAAACGCGCTCCCTCAGTGATGGTTCCGGCGGTATCAATCATGTCGTCAACTAATACCGCTGTTTTACCTTTAACGTCACCAATGACATTCAAGACTTCAGCTACATTATGTGCTTGACGGCGTTTGTCGATAATCGCCAAAGGTGCATCATTGAGCTTTTTCGCAAATGACCTAGCCCTAGCAACACCACCCACATCTGGGGAAACAACCACAAGATCGGACAAGTCCTTACTCGCCAAATATTCTAAAATTACCGGCAAACTGTAAACATGATCTAGGGGAATATCAAAATAACCCTGTATTTGTGCCGAATGTAAATCCATCGCCAAAATCCGGTTTGCACCTGCTTGGGTAATTAGGTTTGCTACCAGTTTGGCTGTAATTGACTCTCGTCCCGCAGTTTTTCGATCTGCACGAGCATAGCCATAGTAAGGAAGTACTGCTGTCACCTGTCGCGCAGAAGCCCGACGACAAGCGTCAATCATAATTAGCAATTCCATCAAATTGTCGTTCACAGGATTGCAAGAGGGCTGGATTAGATAGACATCGCAGCCCCGAATTGATTCCTGTATTTGAACGTAAATTTCCCCATCTGCAAACCTTTTACGAATCATTGGACCCAAGTCCATACCCAAATAGCGAGCAATTTCTTGGGATAATTGTAAGTTTGCAGAGCCTGAGAACAATCGCAGACGATGATTTTCTGTCAGCCCCGTTGGAGTTGGTTGCATTTTTAAAGTGGCAGTACTCAGCACAGCCGCTCCTCGTTGTGCATTCATGGCAATTTTATCATTAATATTTTGCTTATTGAACTTAGATAATCGCGCATAATTAAATTTCAGATCTTCATTCCTACAAAGGTTTAGATGCTGAAACATTCCCCCACCAAGCTACGCATTTCTATGAATTTTCTAATCATCGAAGATAAATAAACCACTGTCAGCTTAACTGATATCAACTAGTTTAACCAGACCTATTTTTAGTTTTTGATTCTAAAAAGAAAAATCATATCCGAATATTAATTTAGCTTTAACCAACTTTGGGGGTTAAAGTCCCCTGCTTCTACAAGCAGCACGTTTTACGTCGGGGTAAAATCCCCGTTGCAAAACTCAATTACGAATTACGAATTACGTTCACCTTTCTGTGTTCCCGTTCACCGCAAGGTGTCCCGTAGGGAAGGGTATTACGAATTATTTTAACCTCCTATTTTTACAGGTTTTACAAAAGTCCAAAAATCGCATTCCAAGTTTACTTAGACGTAAAAGTATATTTTATTTTATTTAAATTTCTTTAATTCCTAACTATTGATAACTGGAAATGGTATGAGACTTTTAACATTAGCTTCATTCACTTAATTCGCAATCAATGTATTAATATATGAATGTATTTGTCTTTTTGAGTATAACTACTTATATTATATAAATTCTACAATAATTAAATATTTTAGAATATTAATGGTGTTATGGAGTCTCTATCACTGATAGGTTTAATGTGACAATTTTAACATTTCTATGGATTAGGTGTGCGGCTATACTTTCAGGTCTCCGTATTAGTAGGTTATGAATTTTATTGGTTTAGCCCTGTCCGAGTGCTTGTCAACACCATTAATGGCGGAGAATTTTCCATGAATGCTGCGATTACAGGCAATATTTGAGGGAACCCATAGTAAGTTGGATTGAGTCGAATAACTGATAAAAACATCGATCTAAATATAGTATTTGCCTAAAATGTCTACGCTTATCTTATTCTCAAGACAATTAAGTAGTTATCTTTACCTGTTAACCCCCTAACCTTAATTTTCTCTTAAAGGTCGCTTATGTATCTTTTTAAATATTGGGAAATTAGACAAAATGTGAGAATCAAGAAACCTTTGCGACAACGCGATCGCGAAGGAACTGCACATCACACAGACTTACGGGGTGCAATTAAATTCTTCTATTTAAGCTATTACACAAAAATTACTCGACTATGCAACCACCAATTAGTGCTGACACTGTATTACAAAATCGTTATAAAGTTACTAAAATTTTGGGTCAAGGGGGATTCGGTAGAACCTATTTAGCGGAAGACCAAAGACGCTTTAATGAACTTTGCGCGATTAAGGAGTTGATTCCCAACGCTACAGGAACTTCTGCTTGGGAAAAAGCGCAGGAGCTTTTTAATAGAGAAGCGGCTATTTTGTATCAAATTCAGCATCCGCAAATCCCGCAATTTCGAGAAAAGTTTGAACAAGACCAGCGATTATTTTTAGTCCAGGATTATGTCGAGGGGAAAACTTACTACGAGTTACTCGAAGAACGCAAAGCTGTAGGTGGTGCTTTTACGGAAGCGGAAGTGTTGCGATTGATGGGTTCTCTGCTACCAGTATTAGATTATCTTCACGGTAAAGGAATTATCCATCGCGATATTTCACCGGATAATATTATGATGCGTCAAAGTGATAAGTTGCCGGTTTTAATTGATTTTGGAGTAGTTAAGGAATTAGCGACTCGATTAAGTACGCAAAATATCACACCTCAAACGTATGTGGGGAAACCAGGTTATTCCCCCAGCGAACAAATTCAAACGGGTCAAGCTTATCCCAGCAGCGATTTATATGCTTTAGCGGTGAGTGCGATCGTTTTGCTGACTGCAAAGGAAACCACGGAATTATTTGACGACAATCTGTTAGTTTGGAATTGGCAGCGCTGGGTAACGGTTAATCCCCGATTTGCTCAAATTTTGAATCGAATGTTGAGTCATAAACCGGGTGGTCGCTATCAAAGTGTTAGGGAAGTAATTGAAGCATTAGATACTTTAAATCAATCTACCCCACCTAAACCCGATGTATCAAGAATGCAAACAGTTGCTGTTGGTGGGAGACCTGTCCCAGTACAGCCACCACCTCGTCATCCAGCACCCGTACCACCCTCTCAAGACCACCAGGTTGTAGATAATCCCTTGGCGGTAGGAGCGATCGCAGCAGCTGTAGTAGCATTAGCAGGATTAGGTTCTTGGGCTTTGGTGAGAAGTATTCGCAATGCATCAAATCAAACGCAATCTCCCCCCGCACAAACATTTGCGACACCCTTTTTAACACCAACACCGACACCTAATAACGAACCGATTGTTTTTAGCAAGCGACTGAATTTGGGTCCTTCTGATACAGCCACCATTAGAGGCAAATTGAAAGCCAACGAAACGATTCAGTACACTTTTGACGGTCAAGAAGAACAAGGTTTAACAGCAGTATTAGTTCAAGAAAACGGTGTTTCGCTATCAGTTTTAGGTCCAAATCAAGAACTGATTGATAATGCAGCGAAGCAAGTAAGTTTTTATGAAGGAAAATTACCTTTTACTGGTAAATATACTATTGAGTTAACCAATCTTCCAGAGATTCAAGAAGCTCAGTATACTTTGAGAGTTCGATTGAAAGAACCAGTTGTGGCTACACCTACACCTACACCGACACCAATTGAGGAAAATACGCCGTCTCCAACAGTAGAAACACCGACACCACCGACAAACTCCCCCGGTCTACGTCTACCACCGATCGAGGTTCCTTCCATTCTCAAACCAACTCCTTCTGAGGAACAAAATAGCCCTACTGTGGAACCAACACCGGAATCTGAATCGAATTCGACAATTCCTTAAGTAGGGAGTAGGGAGTAGGGAGTAGGAAATGGTTCTATTGGTAATTCCAAAAATTCGCGATCGCAACGTAAGATGATTAAATAAAGCAAAAACTGTCACAGAAAGCTCAAGCGTAATCCAAAATCTAAAATCTAAAATTGTTGAAGACTTTATTTATTACCGGAACCGATACCGAAGCAGGTAAAACAGTTTTTACCACAGCTTTAGCTGCTTATTTACAAAAATATCGCTCCCAGCTGAGCTTAGGAATCATGAAACCGATTCAGTCGGGAATTGGCGATCGCGAAATTTATCAACGGTTATTTTCCCTATCACAATCGGAATCTGAGATTACACCATTGTATTTTCAAGCACCGTTAGCACCACCAATCGCCGCAGCTAAGGAAAATAAAGAGGTAGATTTAGGTATAGTTTGGCAAACTTTTACTAAATTACAACAAAGCTGTGATTTCTTATTAGTAGAAGCTTTAGGTGGTTTGGGTTCGCCGGTTACTGATGAATTTACTGTCGCCGATTTAGCTGGAGAATGGCGTTTACCGACAGTATTGGTTGTACCAATAAAATTAGGTGCAATTTCTCAAGCGGTAGCCAATGTAGCTTTAGCAAGACAGTGCAAAGTAAAGCTTCTAGGAATTATTTTAAATTGTCAGCAGCCCTTAACACCCGAACAAATTACCGACTGGACACCAATAGATATGATTGAATCCTTAACGAATATCCCCGTTTTAGGATGCTTACCGTATTTAAACAATCCTTTAGATTTAGATGAATTAGCGCAAGCCGCATCTGACTTAGAATTAGAAAAATTATTTAATTGGTAATTGGGAATGGGTAATGGGTAATTGGTAATTGGTAATGGGTAATTGTTTATTAAACAGTCAAGGAGCTTGCGGAGCGGACACTACATACGATTTCATCACTCTTAACTTTTAAACTTCAATCTAAAATCTAAAATCTAAAATCCAAAATTCTTTATGGTTTCTACATTTCCAAGTGCATCTGCCGATTTATCTCGGGTTAGACAAGATATTCTTTCGCTACATCCACAAATTATAGAATGGCGCAGGTTAATTCATCAAAAGCCTGAGTTGGGCTTTAAAGAAGAAATTACGAGCGAGTTTATTTCTCAGAAGTTGTCGGAATGGGGAATTGAACATCAAACGGGTATTGCCAAGACGGGTATTGTCGCAACTATCAAAGGTAGTAAATCCGCATCCGATCGCCGAGTATTGGCAATTCGTGCGGATATGGATGCTTTACCAATCCAAGAACTTAACCAAGTATCTTATTGTTCGCAACACGATGGAGTAATGCACGCTTGCGGTCATGATGGACATACTGCGATCGCGCTTGGTACGGCAAAATATTTACAAGAACATCGCGATCGTTTCGCTGGTACTGTTAAATTCATCTTTCAACCTGCTGAAGAAGGACCCGGTGGTGCTAAACCAATGATTGAAGCTGGGGTATTAAAAAATCCTGACGTGGATGCAATTATTGGTCTACATCTATGGAACAATTTACCTTTAGGAACCGTAGGTGTTCGCGCTGGTGCCTTGATGGCGGCGGTAGAGTCGTTTCACTGTACAATTTTGGGTAAAGGTGGACATGGTGCAATTCCTCACCAAACTGTTGATTCTGTGGTAGTTGCGGCTCAAGTTGTCAATGCTTTACAAACTATTGTGGCTCGTAACGTTAACCCCATTGATTCCGCTGTGGTCACGGTAGGAGAACTCCACGCAGGAACAAAGGGTAATGTAATCGCCGATACTGCCAGAATGAGCGGTACGGTAAGGTATTTTAATCTCGAACTCAAAGGATTTATTCAGCAGCGAGTCGAGCAGGTAATTGCGGGAATTTGTCAGAGCCAAGGTGCTAGTTATGACTTGGAATACTGGGGACTTTACCCACCGACAATCAACGATGCCGAGATGGCGGAATTAGTACAGAGTGTAGCAGCAGAGGTTGTGGAAACACCTTTAGGAATAGTCCCAGAATGCCAAACAATGGGTGGTGAAGATATGTCCTATTTTTTACAAGAAGTTCCCGGTTGTTACTTCTTTTTAGGTTCCGCAAATCCCCAAAAAGATTTAGCTTATCCTCATCATCATCCCCGCTTCGACTTTGACGAAACCGCATTAGCAATGGGAGTCGAGATTTTTGTCCGTTGTGTTGAGAAATACTTGAATAGTTAGGAGTTATTTAATTTTAGATACTTCGGCAAGTTTAGTGCTGAGCGACTTGTACCGAGCGACTTGTACCGAGCGAAGTCGAGGTAAGTCGAGGTAAGTCGAGGTAAGCCGAAGCATCAGCACAAGTTTTGAATTTTGGATTGAAATTAGGAGTAATTAAGGTCAAAATTTAAAGGTGTAACTCATAACTCCCCATCTCCCCATCTCCCCATCTCCCCATCCCCTACGGAACCTTCATACCCTGCTGCACTGCTGGACGATTTGACATGGTGTCGTGCCATCTTTTTAAGTTGGGATGGTTATCGAGTGTCATTCCTTGGAATTCGTAGATTGTTACCCAAGGAAAGGTAGCTATATCGGCTATGGAATAGTCGTTACAAATGTATTCTTGATTTGAAAGCTGTTTATCTAGCACTCCGTAAAGTCGGAGGGTTTCTTTTTCATAACGTTGAATAGCATAAGGAATCTGTTCTGGAGCATATTTTTTAAAGTGGTTGAGTTGTCCAAACATCGGACCTATACTACCCATTTGCAACATCAGCCATTCTATTACTTGATAGCGAGCTTTTTGTTCTTTAGGTAATAATTTACCTGTTTTATCGGCTAGGTACATAAGTATTGCACCTGATTCAAAGACTGTGGTATCAGTATCTCGATCTACAATTGCGGGAATTTTACTATTAGGATTAATTGCTATATATTCGGGTGTAAACTGGTCATTTTTAGTGATATCAATTTTGTGAACATTGTAAGGAATTTCGACTTCTTCCAACATTATGGAAGCTTTACGACCGTTGGGTGTTGTAAAGGTATAGAGGTCAATCATGCAGAGATATCCTGATATATATCTTTTTCAAGAAAGCAGTTTACCTTAAAAGCAGTGTTTATACGACTATCAATATAAATAGTTTTTGCTTAACATATCAACACCGTAAGTGTGGAGAGTTCTATATTTAATCTTTAAAAAAAGAATAATAAGTATTTTTATTTAGTAAAAACCACGGATAAGACCTGTGAATTTGGGAAAACATTATGTCAATATTGACAGACAAATAACTGAACTTTTTAAGAAACGTATTTGAGATATTGTTTAAAAAATCCTTGTGGTGCAAATAATTCTGCTTTTTTAAGGCTGTGACACCACCCAATTTAACGACATCACGATATTAAAATTATAAATGACTATGCGCTCTAGACTTCAAGCTCCCAGAGCAAATACTACTTTCTGGAATCCCAGTAGAATTATTGTTAGTACTGTAATTATGGCTTTATTAATAGTGTGTGGTTCTTGCACCGTACACTTTATATTGTCTTTGCTTTTTCAACCCGTTTCCGTATTTCCCACATCAATCCCTTGGATTAATAGCGAATCACAGTGCAAGCATACCGATCGAATGTGGCACGATGGTAAATGCTGGGATTATGAACATGATATGACTTTTTGATTTTGAATTTTAGATTATGTCCTTCGGACACACTTCGTGAATGGATTTTGGATTGCTTCTTTTTCCTACTCCCTACTCCCTACTCCCAGAATGCGATCGCAGTTCGGATGGACGGGTAAATTCCCCCTATTGCCTATTCCCTATTCCCTATTCCCTATTCCCTATTCCCTATTCCCTACTCCCTATTCCCTATTCCCTACTCCCTACTCCCTATTCCCTATTCCCTATTCCCTATTCCCTATTCCCTATT